>DASUNK010000542.1:0-4820 GCA_036277195.1 Longimicrobiaceae bacterium
CGCCGCGGCCTCATCACCTGCCACTACTGCCTGCACGAGGAGGCCGCGCCCGGCACCTGCCCGGCGTGCGGCTCGCGCGAGCTGAGCTTCCGGGGGGTGGGCACCGAGCAGGTGGAGCGCGCCGTCGGCGAGGCGTTCCCCCGCGCCCGCGTCGCCCGCATGGACGTGGACACCACCTCGGGGAAGTGGGCGCACCACCAGATCCTGGGGCGGGTGGAGCGCCGCGAGGTCGACATCCTGCTCGGCACGCAGATGATCGCCAAGGGGCTCGACTTCCCCAACGTCACACTCGTGGGCGTGGTCAACGCCGACGTGGGGATCAACCTCCCCGACTTCCGGGCCACCGAGCGCACCTTCCAGCTGCTGACGCAGGTGGCCGGGCGCGCCGGGCGCGGTCCCAAGGGGGGCGAGGTCTTCATCCAGACGGCGATGCCCACCCACTACGCGGTGCTGGCGGCCACCGAGCACGACTTCGTGGGCTTCGCCGAGCGCGAACTGGAGACGCGGCGCGAGCCGAGCTACCCGCCACTCTCGCGGCTGCTGAACGTGGTGGTGAGTGGGATGGAGGAGGAGGCCACGCAGGAGGCGGCGGAGGGGGCGGCGCGGTGGATGGAGGGGCTGCTGGCGGCGCGGGGGATCCGCGGGGTGGCGCTGGTGGGGCCGGCGCCGTGCCCGATCGACCGTATCCGGGGGCGGTGGCGATGGCACTTCCTGCTGCGCTCGCGCAGCGCCCGGCTGCTGGGGAGTGTGGCGCGCTACTTCTGGCTGCGCTTCGACGTGTCCAAGGGGAAGGCGGACCTGCGGATCATCCTGGATCGCGACCCCGTGAACCTGCTGTAGCGCGGTCTAGCTCACCCCGAAGGAGGGAAAATTCCGGTAGATCGCTTCGCTCGCTCCAAATTCCCTGACCCTGGCAGAGCCGCGCGATCCGATCGTCACGATGCTGCTCAGGCACAGGCTGCAAATCCCTCTTGTTCAGAGATTCGGAAGTCTTGCGAGATTTCATAGACTACGGGCGGCTGGAAGTGCCGGTGAAGGGGGGAGGCCCCAGCGAGCGCAGGTCCTCGGCCGCGTGCAGGGCGGGGGAGGTGCGGCTGCAGATGCTCGTGGTCAGCGCAGGAGAAGCGCCGCGGCTCCGGTGCGCGTACACCAGGTACTTCCCCGCCCGGCGGAACGGGAAGCCGCAGTCGCCCCCGCCGCGCCCCGTCAGCACCGTCACCCGGTTGGACGCCACCCCCTTCCACGCGCCCTCCACCTGCAGCTCCACCACCCGCTGCTGGTAGCCGAGGCCCCCGCTGCCGTCGCCGAAGGTGACGGTGGTGTCGCGGATGGCCACCACCATCCCCACGAAGACGGCGTCCGCGCCCGCCAGCGCCTCGACCGGCGCGACGGGTCCCACGCACGAGCAGGCCGGGGCGGCGGTGCAAGCTTCGGCGGGCCGCACGACGGCCAGGAGCGAGAGCAGCCAGAGGAGGTTCATGGGATGAGACCGGCGGAGGGCGGCGCGAGGTTGGGATCATTCCGGGCACCGCGTGTTACCCTGTACGCGCGCGCCTCGTTCCGCAAGCGACGTGAAGTGAGGCGCCCCCGTCACCCTCTCCACCGATTCCCCCGCCTTTCCATGCGCACGCTCCCATCGTGCTCAAGCTCGGCGGCCCCGGCGCCGCGGACCAGTTCCCCGCCGTCTTCCAGAAGCGCCCCGGCTGAGACGCGCTGGCACGAAGTCTCACAGGTCGTCAGCCTCTCGCTCGAAGTCGAGCTGCATCCCCCGAAGCGAGCCTCGCAGTTCACGGGCGGGCCGGAGTGGGATTAGCTCGATGCGTTCATCGTACTGGATCACTTGCAACTCCTGCCCCGGCCGCAGGTTGAGCCGTTCACGCACAGAGCGCGGAAGGACTACTTGGAATCCGGGAGAAATCGTCACCGTCTCCATCACTCTCTCCGTTGCTGATCCCACCAAGCGCTACACTCCACCGCACCAGATGTAGTGCCCCGCTTGACCTAAGGTGCCAGATTTAGCTAGCTTTACGTGACTGTTCAGGTTCACGCGCCCTCCCGCGGCCTCCACTGCGTTCCAGTCGCGTCCGCGTCGGCGAATCGTTACGGCGCCGTGCCCCGTACGGCACGCGCGGACGAGCAGGTGCGCACGATCCTTGAGTCTTCCGCGAACCCTCAACCGCCGGTGACGTCGAAAGGAACCTTCGACCGGAAAGGTGAATCCGTATGGGGTGTCTGGCGCTCAACGCATCCTTCGAACCACTGACCATCCTTCCCGTCGAGCGGGCCCTGCGGCTCGTCATCGATCGGAAGGCGGAGGTGCTGGAGGAGGATGACGCCCGCGTCTTCCGGTCGGAGCGGGACCGGATCGCCGCGCCGCTGGTGATCCGCCTGAAGCGGTTCATCCACGTGCCCCGGCGCTTCCGGCGGCAGGTGACCAACACCTTCCTCTTCGCGCGCGACGGGTACCGCTGCCAGTACTGCGGGCGGCACCGGGGCACGCTGCGCGGCCGCGAGTTCCTGACCCGCGACCACGTGCTGCCGATGTCGCGCGGGGGTGAGAACGTGTGGGAGAACGTGGTGACGGCGTGCTCGGTCTGCAACAACCGCAAGGCCAGCCACCTCCCCGAGGAGTGCGGGCTGCACCTGCACTCGGTGCCCCGCGAGCCCAACTACGTGGAGCTGGTGTGGGCGGTGCGCCGGGTGACGGACGTCCAGGCGAAGTACATCGCCATGTTCTACGGCGAGGACATCCTGGAGGCGCTGCGCAAGCACGAGCACGCGGCGGAACGCCACCATCACCACGACCACGACGAACGGCACCTGGCCGTCGTCTCCTGAAAGGCGGGTTGCCCTCCGGCGGCCCGCCTCCTTCGTTCCGGCCGACGCAAACTCCCTGTCATTCCGAGCGAGGTACGAGCGAGGAATCTGCTCGTCTCGGCTGGTGGGCGGCGAATCGCACTGTCGCTGCCCAGGCACCCGCGCAGCGACAGGAGAAGTCTGCTCCAGCCACGAGAAGCTGCCTCTCCATCTGTGGTGCTGCCGCCTCAGGCCACCTGCTAGGCCGGCTAGATCCTTCGGCCCTGCCGCCACTCGCCACGCCAGCTGGTTCGGTGTGGCCGGGCCTCAGGATGACAAGTCCGCAGGTTGTAGGCTTGCCGCAAGGTCAGCCCAACCCGGATTCACGTTCTCGATCAACGCGATCTTCTTCGCCCGCGTCCAACCCTTGATTTCCTTCTCCCGTTCGATCGCACCGCGAATATTCCCCGTCTCCTCGAAGTAGACCAGCCGGTCGACGTTGTAGCGTGCCGTGAATCCCCGCAGCAGCTTCGTCTTGTGCTGGTGCATGCGCCTCACGAGATCGCTGGTGACGCCGACGTAGAGCGTGCGCGACACGCTTGCGACGATGTAGACGAACGCTTGCTTCATGCGCTCAGTCGTCACCCCATCCCCGGCACACACGAGCAGGTCTCGATCGGCACGCAGGTGCATGGGTCGTACGTGGCCACGCACCCCGTATCGCCTACGGGCACCGGGTCGCTGCCACCGGGTCCACCCGGACACCCGCAGGTGCACGTCTCGATGGGGATGTTAGTGCACGGGTCTTCGGAGTAGCAGTTCGGGCAGTCGCTCCCCCCACTCTCGTAGGCGAACGCGGCACCGTGCACCGTCCCCACCCCGGCCGCCCGCGCGGCCGTATCGAACGACTCCACCACCAGCGCCTCCAGCTCCAGCCCAGCTTTCGCATTCGGACCTCCTCATGGTTCGGGTGAGATCAATAGTTGCCGCCATTTCTTTAGCCGGTCAAGCGGTCCGGCGTAGAGGGTGACGGCAAATCGTTGTCCCGCAGCGACTTGCGAATTCGGCGCACGAGACCCTTGATCCTGACGCTGCGTGAGGTTTTATCCTTCACCGCGTGGCGCCACCCCGAACGCGGGACGAGCAGGAGAGGAGGACACCCGACGATGCGGCCCACACCGTGGAAGGTGGGCGAGCTGGCCCGGCAGACGGGCCTCACCGTCCGCACGCTGCACCACTACGACGAGATCGGCCTGCTCACGCCGTCGCACCACACGGCGACGGGGCACCGCCTCTACGGCGACGCCGACATCGCCCGGCTGCAGCAGATCCGCTCGCTCCGGCAGCTGGGGTTCTCGCTGGAGCAGATCGGCCAGTGCCTGGACAGCCCCACCTTCTCGCCGCAGCGCGTGATCCAGCTCCACGTGGCCAGGCTGCGGGAGCAGATCGAGCTGCAGCGCCGCCTCTGCGAGCGGCTGGAGTCGATCGCGGAGGGGCTGCAGTCGGCGGAGGGCGTCTCCGCCGAGACCTTCATCCAGACCATCGAGGACATGACCATGTTCGAGAAATACTACACGCCCGAGCAGCTCGAGCAGCTCAAGCAGCGGCGCGAGGAGGTGGGCGAGGCGCGCATCCAGGAGGTGCAGGAGGAGTGGCCCCGCCTGATGGCGGAGGTGCGCGCCGAGATGGAGCGGGGCACCGCCCCGGAGGACCCGCGCGCGCAGGAGCTGGCGCGCCGCTGGAAGGGGCTGGTCCGCGAGTTCACCGGGGGCGACCCGGGGATCTTCAACAGCCTCAAGAACCTCTACCAGGGCGAGACCACGGTGCACGGGATGGACGTGGCGCCGATGCGCGAGATGCAGGGCTGGGTCTCGCGGGCGCTGGCCGCCGCGGGGGAGAGCTGGTAGGAGCCGAAGTGCGAAGTGCGAAGTGCGAAAGTGCGAAAGTGCGAAAGTGCGAAAGTGCGAAAGTGCGAAAGTGCGAAAGTGCGAAAGTGCGAAAGTGCGAAAGTGCGAAAGTGCGCC
>DASUNK010000543.1:0-3068 GCA_036277195.1 Longimicrobiaceae bacterium
CGGCTGGTGGAGGCGCAGCAGACCACCGCCAGCCTCACCACCTTCAACGAGGTGGACTTCACCCGGGTGATGGAGCTGCGCAAGCGCCGGCAGGACGCCTTCGTCAAGAAGCACGGCCTCAAGCTCGGCTTCATGAGCTTCTTCACCAGGGCGGTGGTGGGGACGCTGCAGGAGTTCCCCCGCGTGAACGCCGAGATCCAGGGCGAGGAGATCGTCCTCAAGCACTACTACGACATCGGTATCGCGGTGGGGACGGAGGAGGGGCTGGTGGTGCCGGTGGTGCGCGACGCGGACCGCAAGAGCTTCGCCGAGATCGAGCGCGAGATCGCCGCCCTCGGCCAGCGCGCGCGCGACGGCAAGCTGACGCTGGAGGAGCTGCAGGGCGGCACCTTCACCATCACCAACGGCGGCATCTACGGCTCCATGCTCTCCACCCCCATCCTCAACCCCCCGCAGGTGGGGATCCTGGGGATGCACAACATCGTGGAGCGTGCGGTGGTGGTGGACGGCAAGGTCGAGGTGCGCCCGGTGATGTACGTGGCGCTGACCTACGACCACCGCATGGTGGACGGGAGCGAGGCCGTGCGCTTCCTGGTGGGGGTGAAGCAGCGGATCGAGGACCCGGTCTCCATGCTGGTGGACGCGTAGGGGCATGGCTGACGAGAAGAGCTTCGACCTGGTGGTGCTCGGCGCGGGGCCGGGCGGCTACGTGGCCGCCATCCGCGCCGCGCAGCTCGGCTTCAAGACGGCCTGCATCGAGAAGGAGCCCGCCCTCGGCGGCACCTGCCTGCGCGTGGGGTGCATCCCCTCCAAGGCGCTGCTCGACTCGTCGGAGCTGTACGAGCAGATCCGCCACAAGGCCGCGGCGCACGGCATCCGCGTCGAGGGTGCGGAGGTGGACGTGGCCGCCATGCAGCAGCGCAAGGACGCCGTGGTGAAGGGCCTCACCGACGGCGTGGGCTTCCTCTTCAAGAAGAACAAGATCGAGTGGGTGCGCGGCTTCGGCCGCCTCACCTCGCCGGAGACGCTGGAGGTCGCCGCCGCCGACGGGAGCACCACCACGGTGCGGGCGAAGACCATCGTCCTCGCCCCCGGCTCGGTGCCGGTGGAGCTCCCCTTCCTCAAGTTCGACCACGAGCGCATCGTCGACTCCACCGGCGCCCTCGCCCTCTCCGGGGTGCCGGGGCACCTGGTGGTGGTGGGCGGCGGCGTCATCGGGCTGGAGCTGGGGAGCGTGTGGCTGCGCCTGGGGGCGAAGGTCACCGTGCTGGAGGCCATGCCCACCATCCTCCCCGGGATGGACGCCGAGGTGGTGAAGGCGGCGGACCGCATCTTCCGCAAGCAGGGCTTCGACCTCCGCACCGGCGCGAAGGTCACCGGCGCCGAGCGGCGGGGGGAGAAGGTGGTCGTCTCGGTGGAGGGCGCCGAGCCGCTGGAGGCGGACTACCTGCTGGTGGCCGTGGGGCGCCGTCCCTTCACCGAGGGGATGGGCTTCGACGAGGTGGGGATCCGCCGCGAGCGCGGCGTGGTGCAGGTGGACGAGCGCTATCACACGGGGGTGGGGAACGTCTACGCCATCGGCGACGCCATCGGCGGGCGGATGCTGGCGCACAAGGCCGAGGACGAGGGGATCGCCGCGGTGGAGAACGCCGCCGGGCGCCACGGCCACGTCAACTACGACGCCGTCGCCAACGTGGTGTACACCTGGCCCGAGATCGCCTCGGTGGGCGTCACCGAGGAGGAGGCGAAGGCCGGCGGGCGCGCGGTGAAGGTGGGGAAGTTCCCCTGGACCGCCAACGGGCGCGCCAGGGCCATGGCCGAGCAGGACGGCTTCGTGAAGGTGATCGCCGACGCCGCCACGGACCGGCTGCTGGGGCTGCACGTGCTGGGGCCGCGCGCCTCGGACCTGATCGCCGAGGCGGCGCTGGCGATGGAGTTCCACGCCTCGGCCGAGGACATCGCCCGCTCGGTGCACGCGCACCCCACCCTCCCCGAGGCGGTGCGCGAGGCGGCGCTGGCCGTGGGCGGGCGCGCCATCCACATCTAGTCTCCCCGAACCTCGCGGCTGAAAGGCCACGCCCGGCTCCTCGTGCGCCGGGCGTGGCCGTTTTCATTCCCCGCACCGGTTCGATAGATTCAGCGGGTGTACGCTTGCTGGCGCATCCCGGCCGCCCGGTGCGATCCGTTGGACGGATTGGACAATCCGGCGGGTGGCGCCCACATTTCGGGCGAGCAGCGACGAGACCGGATGGAGGGGAATGAGCGACCGGACCGGCGTGTACCACACCATCGGGGGCGAGGCGCGCGAGATCCGCATCGAGCTCGCCGACGACGCCCAGGTGGCCGTCTACCGGCGGTGGACTCCCGCCGAGCGCCTGCGCGCCGGGGCGGAGCAGACCCGGTTCGTGCGCGGGATGCTCCGCTCGCAGCTGAAGAGCCTGTACCCGGACTGGCTGGAAGACCAGGTGCAGCGGGAAGTGGCGCGGAGGTTCCTTGGACACGCCGTTCGAGCTCCTTGAGCACGTCGTCACCGTGCTGGAGGCGCTGGGGCTCCCCTACGCGGTGGGAGGCTCGGTGGCCTCGATGGCGTACGGCGAGCCGCGCTCCACGCGCGACCTGGACCTGGTGGTAGCACTGACCGAGGAGGACGTCCCTGCGCTCGCCGTCCGCTTTCCCCCGCCGGACTTCTACCTCGACACGGACACCGCGCGCGAAGCCGTGCGCGAGCGGAGCCAGTTCAACATCATCCACGGCGCCTCCGGGCTGAAGATCGACGTCTACGTGGCCGGGGACCGCCTCTCGCGCCAGCAGATCGAGCGCGCGCGGCGGCTGCAGACGGCGGGAGGCTACTTCGCGAACTTCTCCTCGCCGGAGGAGCTGATCGTGAAGAAGCTGGAGTACTACGGCTGGGGCGGGTCCGAGAAGCACCTGCGCGACGTCGCCGAGATGCTGCGGATCTCGGGAACGGAGATCGACCGCGCCCGCGTGGCCGAGCTGGCCGCGGAGTACCGTCTGGGCCACGTGTGGGAGGCGGTGCTGAAGCGGGTGGGCGAGGTCTGAGCCAAGAG
>DASUNK010000544.1:0-8816 GCA_036277195.1 Longimicrobiaceae bacterium
CGCCGGCGGCGTACGCGGTGATGAAGCTGCAGGACCTGCGCGACATCGCCCGCGAGCTGCGCCTGCGCGACACCGAGGCCGCCAACACCCTGGGCCGCCTGCGCACCGCGGTCGAGGAGCTGAGCGGCAACCAGAGCTCCCTCATCGTCTGGATGAGCGCCGCCGAGATGACCCCGGCCCGGCGCGACACCGTGGAGCTCTGGCGCCAGCTGCGCGACGCCTCGGTCGACACCGTGGAGGCGGCGCTCGACACCCTGCGCGCCCGTCCCCATCCCACCCCCGAGTACGGGCAGGCGGTGGCGCTCTTCGCGAACCGCTGGGGGCACCTCAAGCGCCAGCTCTACGAGGAGGAGCGCCGCCGCGAGCAGGAGATCGACGACGAGGGCGCCGTCTTCCGCAACACGGTGGTGAACCCGGCCATCACCCGGGTGGACCAGGCGCTGGAGCCGATCGAGGGGGCCATCGGCGCCGAGGCCGAGCAGCGGGTGGAGCGCGCGCGCGAGGTCTCCAGCCGGGCACTCAGCTCCGCCGGGGCCGCGCTGGCCGTGGCGCTGGTGCTCACGCTGGTGATCGGCACCTGGCTCACCCGCTCGCTGCTGCGGCCGGTGGGCGAGCTGCGCCGGGGGATGGCGCACGTGGCCGAGGGCGACTTCGAGCCCGACGTCCGCGTCCCCGCCGACCGCCCCGACGAGCTCGGCGACCTGGCGCGCTCCTTCCGCACCATGACCGAGCAGCTCGCCGAGCTCGACCGGCTCAAGGCCGAGTTCGTCTCCGTGGCCTCGCACGAGATCAAGACGCCCCTCTCCGTCATCCGCGGCTACGTCGCGCTCCTGGCCGACGGCATCTACGGCCCCGTCAACGAGCAGCAGAAGAAGACGCTGAAGTCCGTCTCGGACCAGACGGACCGCCTCACCCGGCTGGTGCACCGGCTGCTGGACATCAGCCGCTTCGAGGCCGGGGGCGGGCGGCTGGAGCTGCGCCCGATCGTGCTGCGCGACTTCTTCGCCGACCTCACCGACGACTTCCGGGTGCTGGCGGTGCAGAACGGCATCCAGTTCCCCGTCACCCTGGCGCGCGACCTCCCCGAGACGATCGTGGGCGACCCCGACCGGCTGAACGAGGTGCTGGGGAACCTCCTCTCCAACGCCTTCAAGTTCACCGCCCAGGGCGGCACCATCCGGGTGGAGGCGCACCGCGACGGGAGCGGGATCGTGGTGGAGGTGGAGGACACGGGGGTGGGGATCCCGGAGGACAAGCTGCCGCGGATCTTCGAGAAGTTCTTCCAGGTGGAGAACGAGGCGCAGCCGCGCGCGGTGGGCTCCGGGCTGGGGCTGGCGATCGCGCGCGAGATCGTGGAGGCGCACGGGGGCACGATCACTGCAGAGAGCGAGGTGGGCGTCGGGACGCGCTTCCGCGTCGTCCTGCCCGAGCGCCCGCCCGCGCAGCGGGCACCCTGAGGCGCCCCCGCACCCCGGACCTTCACGCCATGCGATCGGTCGCCGCTCTCTGCGTGTTGCTGGCGCTCGCCCCCGGCTGCACCACCCTGCGCGGCGTGGTGGGAGGCGGCGACGGCGAGCGCATGGAGCTCTGGGAGCAGGCGCACGACGCGTACGCGCGCGACTCCTTCCGCGTGGCGGCGGCGGCGTTCCAACGGCTGGCGGCCGAGTTCCCGCGCACGCACGAGGGGCACGAGGCGCGCTTCTACCTGGCCGCGCTCAGCCTGGAGCCGCGCAGCGGGGTGAACCTCGACCAGGCGGACCAGCACCTGACCGTCTACCTGGCCGAGGACGACGCCCGCAGCCTGCGCGGCTACCACGGCCGCGAGGGCGAGACGCTCCTGCAGCTGGTGCGGCAGCTCCGCGCCCCGTGCGACCAGCGGGTGCCGGGGCTGGGGTGCCTGGTGCAGACGGTGACGGAGCGCGACACGGTGACCCAGCGCGCGCCCGCGGGCGACGGCGCGGAGGCGGCGCGGCTGCGGCGCGAGCTGGCCGAGCGCGACCGCACCATCCGCGAGCTGCGCGACGAGCTGCAGCGCATCCGCAACACGCTCGCCCCCCCGCGCCCCCGGCAGGACTGAGCCACGCGTCGTCGTTGTCCCTCCTCGCGGCCGGATGCTATACTCCGGTCGGCGGTTCCCTCGCTCCGGTCCAATCGAGACCCCATGGCAACGCTTCACGACCGCATCACCATCGATCCCGCGATCTGCCACGGAAAGCCGACCGTCCGCGGGCTCCGCTATCCCGTCGAAACGATCCTGGAGCTTCTGAGCGCTGGGATGCGGCCGGAGGACATCCTGGCAGATTATCCCGACCTGGAGCACGATGACATCCTCGCCGTGCTGGCGTTCGCGGCGCGATTGAGCCAGGTGAAGCGTATGGGTCCTCTGGCGGCATGAAGTGCCTCGTCGATGCCCAGCTTCCCCGCCGGCTGGCGCTCCGGCTGCGCGAGGAGGGGCACGACGCGGTCCACACGCTCGACCTGCCCGACCAAAACCGAACCACCGACGCAACGATCCTCGCCCTCGCCGCCAGCGAGGAGCGGGTGGTGATCACGAAGGATGCGGACTTCGTCAACTCCTTCATCCTCGAGCACCAGCCGGATAAGCTGTTACTGATCTCGACGGGAAACATCACCAACCAGGACCTGGAGCACGTCTTCTTCACCAACCTGCCTCCGAT
Source organism: Longimicrobiaceae bacterium (assembly GCA_036277195.1). Lineage (GTDB taxonomy): Bacteria > Gemmatimonadota > Gemmatimonadetes > Longimicrobiales > Longimicrobiaceae > Longimicrobium. The sequence continues at coordinate 2,679 of DASUNK010000544.1, forward strand.
CGTAGCGGCATTCGCGGCGGCGGACTTCGTGGAGCTGACACGGACCTCGCTGATCGTCCACGCCTGATATCCAACAAAAAAGCTGCGCCGGGCGGTTGACCGCCCGGCGCAGCTTCGTTTCAGGACCGCCGCGGCTCAGTACTCGATCCGCCGCTGCACGTCGACGTTGTTGCCGATCACCGCACCGGCGGCGCCCCCGACCACCGCCCCGATCACCGCCCCGCGCACCCGGTGCCTGCGCCCGCCCGCCACCGCGCCGACCACCCCGCCCACGCCCGCGCCGATGGCCGCGTCGCGCACCGTGTTCTTCTTCGTCACCACCCGCGGCTGCCGCGCCGGCGCGCTGGCGTAGGTCCCCGTGCTCCGCGTGCCCCGCCGCGAAGAGGAAGCCCGCGCGCGCGACGAGGACGACGAGCGGCTGCTCGCGCTCGCCGTGCTCCGGCTGGGACCCGGCTTCCGGCTCACCAGCGTCGGCTTGGTGCCCTGCGCCGCCAGCTTGACCTCCTCCACGCTCTTCACCCCGCCCGCGGGGGGCGCGAGGGTGGAGAGCTCCACCGGCGAGGCCACCGCCTGCTGCGCCCGCGGCTGCGTGCCCAGGCTGTCGAGCCACGCCAGGTCGCGCTGCACCGAGGGCGAGGACTCGCCCCTGCCGCAGGCCGAAACGCCCACCAGGGTGGACACCGCCAGAACCATTCTGAGGACACGCATCGGTCGATTCCTCCTCCTGCATCGTGTTCCGCGGGGGCGGCGTCTGCGCGGAAAGCCGCGCCGCCACTCGATTCTTCGCTCCAGCACCCGCCGCGGGAAGTGAAACGGTAGCAGCGGTGAAGTGCAGGGCGCGGGCCAGCTCGTTGCAGGGATCGAGGTCGTGACCAACCTGCTACAAAACCCGTGGCAGGCGGAGTCTATCTCCTATCCCACGTGGAACATGCGGGCGCGCTCGCCGTAGCGCGCCTCCAGCGCCTGGCGTAGGCGCGGGTGGCGGGAGAGCTCCGGGTCGGCGTCGACCACGGCGCGCGCCTCGGCGCGGGCGGCGGAGAGGAGGAGGGAGTCGCGCTCCAAGTCCGCGAAGCGGAAGGCGGGGAGTCCGGTCTGCCGGGCGCCAAAGAGGTCGCCGTAGCCGCGCAGGCGCAGGTCCGCCTCGGCGATGGCGAAGCCGTCGTCGGTGCCGGCGAAGATCTTGAGCCGCCGCCGCGCCTCGGGGCCGGCCGCCAGCAGGATGCAGTAGCTCTCCTCCGCCCCCCTCCCCACCCTTCCCCGCAGCTGGTGCAGCTGCGAGAGCCCGAAGCGCTCCGCGTGCTCGATCACCATCACCGTGGCGTTGGCGACGTCGATCCCCACCTCGATGACGGTGGTGGACACCAGCACGTCGATCTCCCCCGCCGAGAAGGCCCGCATCACCCGGTCCTTCTCCTCGCCCGGCATCTGCCCGTGCACCAGCGCCAGGCGCAGGTCCGGGAACACCTGGGTCCGCAGCGTCTCGAAAGCCTCGGTGGCGCTCTTCAGGTCCACCTTCTCGGACTCCTCGACCAGCGGGTACACCAGGTACGCCTGGCGCCCGCGCTCCACCTGCTCGCGGATGAAGCGCAGCACCCTGGGGCGATGGGACTCGTCGCGCAGCGCCGTCTTGACGCGGCCACGGCCGGGCGGGCGCTCGTCGAGCACGGAGATGTCCAGGTCGCCGTACAGGGTGAGCGCCAGCGAGCGGGGGATGGGGGTGGCGCTCATCACCAGCACGTCGGCGTCGCGCCCCATCTCGGTGAGCTGCAGCCGCTGCCGCACCCCGAAGCGGTGCTGCTCGTCGACCACCACCAGCCCCAGCCGGTCGAACTCCACCCCCTCCTGGATGAGGGCGTGGGTGCCCACCACGATCCCCGCGCCGCCCGAGGCGATGCGGTAGACGGCCTCGCGCGTCTGCTTGGCGCCCATCCGGCCGGTGAGGAGGGCCAGGCTCACCGGGAGCTCGCCCAGCAGCCGGGCCAGGGTGCGGGCGTGCTGCTCGGCCAGGATCTCGGTGGGGGCCATCAGGGCGGCCTGGTAGCCGTTCTCCACCGCGCGCAGCATGGCGAAGAGGGCGACCACCGTCTTGCCGGAGCCCACGTCGCCCTGGAGCAGGCGGTTCATGCGGCGCGGGGCCGTCATGTCGTCGCCGATCTCCTTGAGCGCGCGCTTCTGGGCGCCGGTCAGCTCGAAGGGGAGGGCCGCGTAGAAGGGCCGCACCAGGTGCGCCGCGCGGGCGAAGGCGATCCCCGGGCGCTCGGCCACGACGTGGCGGGTGCGGGCGTGCAGGAGCTGGAGGAAGAAGAACTCCTCGAAGGCCAGCCGCCGGCGCCCCTGCTCGGCCTCGGCGAGGGAGCCGGGGCGGTGCACCCACTCCAGCGCCTGCGCCAGCGGCACCACCCTCACGCGCTCGCGCAGCCCGGCGTCGAGCACGTCCTCGTCGCGCACGGCGCGCAGCAGCGCGTCGAGGTTCTCGGCCACCAGGGTGCGCACCTGCCTGTGGGTGAGCCCCTCGGTGGCGGGATAGACGGGGAAGATGGTGCCGCTCTCCTCGCTGGCGGCCTCGCCCTCGCCGGCGATGAGGGTGAACTCGCGGGGCTGCATCTGCCGGCCGTGGTAGAAGCGCACCGGGCCGGAGAGGAGGAGGAGGTCGCCTTTGCCGATGACGCGGTCGAGGTAGGGGCGGCCGGGCCAGGCGCACTCCACCATCCCGGTGGCGTCGCGCACCACGGCCTGGAAGATCCGCAGCCCCCGCCGGGTGGGGAGCACCCCCTTGGAGACGACGCGGCCGATGATGGTGACGTCCATCCCCGGCTCCAGGGCGGAGATGCGGGTGATGGTGGAGGCGTCCTCGTAGCGGTGGGGGGCGTGGTAGAGCAGGTCGCGCGCGGTGACGAGCCCCAGGCGGCGCAGCAGGTCGGCGCGCCGGGGCCCCACGCCCTTGAGGAACTGCACGGGCTTGTCCAGCTCGGAGTACGGGGTGCTCACGGTCGGACGGTGGGGGGGACGGACCTACGCCTCCAGCACTTCCCCGGCGAAGGCGCGGATGTCGAAGGGCTCCAGGTCGTCCATCTTCTCGCCCACGCCCACGAACTTCACCGGGAGGTCGAACTCCTCCTTCAGCGCCACCACGATCCCGCCCTTCGCCGTGCCGTCGAGCTTGGTGAGCACCAGGCCGGTGAGGGGGAGCGCCGCGCCGAAGGTGCGCACCTGCGCGATGGCGTTCTGGCCGATGGTGGCGTCGAGCACGATCAGCGTCTCGTGCGGGGCGCCGGGGACGCGCTTGGCGATGACCCGGTGCACCTTCTCCAGCTCCTTCATCAGGTCGCCCTGGGTGTGCAGGCGGCCGGCGGTGTCGACGATCACCACGTCGGCGCCCGCGGCCTCGGCGGCGTCGAGCGCGTCGAAGGCCACGGCGGCGGGATCGCGCCCCGGCTCGGCCCCGGCGAACCCGGCGCCCACGCGCTCGGCCCAGCGCCGCAGCTGCTCGACGGCGCCGGCGCGGAAGGTGTCGCCGGCGGCCAGCATCACCTTGCGTCCCTGGCGGCCGAGGCGGTGGGCCAGCTTGGCGATGGTGGTGGTCTTCCCGGTGCCGTTGACGCCCACCACCAGGAAGACGGTGGGGCCGTCGTCGTAGTCGAAGCGCAGCGCCGTGTCCGCGCGCCCCGCGGAGAGGATGGCCTCGATCTCCTCGCGCACGGCGCGCTCGAAGTCGCGCTGGGAGCGCGCCTGGCCGCGCTGGGCCAGCGTCTCCACCACCTCCACCAGGCGCAGGGTGGCGGGGACGCCGAAGTCGGCGGCGATCAGCGTCTCCTCCAGCGCCTCCAGCGAGCCCTGGTCCATCCCCCGCACCGCCACCGAGACGTCGGTGAGCGCGACGTCGACGATGCGGTCCCAGAGCGACTTCTTCCCCTCTTCCTGCTTCCGGAACAGCCGGGCCATGTATCTGCCTTGCGAGGTTCGTCGCGTCATCGAAGCGGCGGACAATCTACAGCCGGGCGCGGGCAACCAGCGAGCCGCCCCCGCCCGGAGCTCCGGGCGGGGGCGGCGGCGGCGCGGGCAGCCGCGCGGTCAGCTGCCGTGGCCCAGGCGGCGGGCCACCTCGTCCCAGTTCACCACGTTCCACCAGGCCTCGATGTAGTCGGGCCGGCGGTTCTGGTAGTTGAGGTAGTAGGCGTGCTCCCACACGTCGAGCCCCAGGAGGGGGGTGATCCCCTCCATCAGCGGCGAGTCCTGGTTGGGAGTGCTGGTGACCTCCAGCTTCCTGCCGCGCGCCACCAGCCACGCCCAGCCGCTGCCGAAGCGCCCCTTGCCGGCGTCGGCGAACTTGGTCTTGAAGTCGGCGAAGCTGCCGAAGTCGCGGTTGATGGCGTCGGCCAGGGTGCCGCCGGGCTCGCCGCCGCCCCTCCCCATCACCTTCCAGAAGAGCGAGTGGTTGGCGTGCCCGCCGCCGTTGTTGCGCACGGCGGTGCGGATGTCCTCGGGCACCTCGTCGATGCGGCGCACCAGGGCGTCGATGTCGTCGCCCGCGTCGAACTCGGGGTGCTTCTCCAGCGCCGCGTTGAGGTTGTTGACGTAGGTCTGGTGGTGCTTGGAGTGGTGGATCTCCATGGTGCGCGCGTCGATGTGCGGCTCGAGCGCGTCGTAGGGATAGGGAAGGTTCGGCAGGGTGAACGGCATCGGGCCACCTCCGTCAGGGTCGAGGGTGCAGCCCCGCGCGCCCGGCGCGGGTGCAGGCCCGGGGAATGTAAGCCTCGCCGGACGTTCCGCCACCCACCGCGGCCTCAGCCCTCGGCGGACGCGCGCGTCATGGGGACGAAGGTGATCGCCACGCCGTCGGGGAGCACGGCCTCGACCGGCGCCTGCGCCTCGAAGCCGAAGGCGCGGTAGAGCGGCACGCCCGGGAGGGTGGACATCAGCTCCAGGCTTCGGAAACCGGCGGCGCGCGCGGCGTCGAGACACGCGTGCATGATGGCGCTCCCGATGCCGCGGCGGGCCCAGGCGGGGTGGACGAAGAAGGCGCGGATCCGCGCGGCGTCGGCGGCGGGGTCGAGGAGGGGATCCTCCTCACCCTTCATCTGGTCCCCGCCATAGAGCGTCCGCCGCCGGCTCCAGCCGCCGCAGCCCACCACCTCGCCGCCGGCTTCCGCCACGAAGTACGTCCCGTCGGCGATGAGCCGGGTGTCGGGCCCGAAGACGTGGCGCACGGCGCTCTCGATCTGCGCCTCGCCGTACTGCTCGCGGCTGAGGGCGCGCACGGAGAGGGGGATGAGCGCGCGCAGCGCGGGGAGGTCCGCGGACGTGGCCAGGCGGATGCGGACGTCGCTGTTCAAGGGAGAGCCGCGGGCATGGGCCGTGCGCAGGGCACGCGGACTCGCGACCTCTTCCGGGAGAAGTGAATGGCGATCCAGTTCCGCACCACCGGCTGCCTGCTGAGCATCATCCTCTCGGTGGTGCTCACCAGCGTCCTCAACCTGATGCTCCGCGGCTGCTCCGGCGGTCCCGCATGGTGACCCTCGGCGCAAAGTTACTCCCGTTTCCGCTGAGTTTGTCATCCTGAGGGAGCCCACTCCAAGCCGCAGCAGCACAAATCTGTGTGGCGACCGAAGGATCTATCCTGTCGGACTGCGCAACCCTCTGGATTGAGTGCGATGCAGGCTATAGATCCTTCACTTCGCGCCGACCACTCGCGCGAATGCAAGAGATAGTGCGGCGCTCGTTCAGGATGACAACACGGGTGCTAGCGCGCCGCGAATGCCAGCACCGCGCGAATGTCTTCGGCTGTCAGGTCCGGAAAGTCGGCGAGGATCTCGTCCGGCGTCATTCCGCCGGCGAGGTATTCGAGGACGTCGGAAACGGTGATCCGCGTGCCGCGGATGGTGGGCTTCCCGCTCCGCACACCAGGATCGATCGTGATCCGCTCCAGGAGATCAGCCATCCGGACGCTCCGCGGGCCAGGGTGCAACGAACACTAGCCCGCACCCCGGCAGAATACAAGCCGCGAGCAGCTACTGCGCCTGCGCGGCCACGGCCGTGGCCGCCCCCACGCCGGCCAGGTCCCAGGCCAGGTCCAGCCACGAGGCGGTCTCGGTGGGACGGCGGCGGTCCCACAGCTCCTTGCTGATCCCCACCCCCGCC
>DASUNK010000545.1:0-14095 GCA_036277195.1 Longimicrobiaceae bacterium
CCGCCCGACGAGGCCACGCGGGCGGCGATCTCCGGGCGCAGGTCGCGCGGCGCGGCGGGGGCGGGGAGCGACCCCAGGCGGCCCACCAGCGCGTGGAGCGCGGCCTCCTCGGCCCGGCAGCGGGCGCAGCCGGCCAGGTGCGCCTCCACGCGCCGCCCCTCCGCCGCGGAGAGGAGCCCGTCCACGTGGTCGTTCAGCGTCCGTTCGGATGGATGGCCCATCATCTCCCTATCTCTCCAGCCTCTCCCGCAGCAGCCTGCGGGCGCGGTGCAGCTGCGACTTCACGGTCCCCAGCGCCATCCCCGTCATCCCCGCCACCTCGGGCTGCGGGTAGCCCTCCACGTCGTGCAGCACCAGCACCAGCCGCGCGCGGGGGGGAAGGGTGGCGATGGCGCGCTCCAGGTCCAGCCGCTCGTCCACCGCCACGCGCCGGGCGGCGGCGTGCTCCAGCTCCTCCACCCCGCCGGTCGGCACCATCCGGGCGGCGCGGCGCCCCTCGGTGCGGCGGGCGTGCAGCACCACGTTCACCGCCAGCCGGTAGAGCCAGCTTCCGAAGGCGCTCTCGCCGCGGAACGACGCCAGCCGCGACCAGGCCCGCACGAACACGTCCTGCGTGAGCTGCTCCGCCTCGTCCACGTTCCCGCTCATGCGCAGGCAGAGGCCGTACACCCGGTCCACGTGCTGCTCGTAGAGCCGCTCGAAGGCGCGGCCGGCGTCGGGTGGCCGCTCGGTCATCGGCGCGGGTGCGGCGGGCAGTGCGGCCACTCGGGCATCGGCGCGGGTGCGGGGTCCGGCGTGTCGGGCGCGTGTTCGGCGCAACCTTGGGATACCGGTCGGGGTCCGCCGGTTCGAACCGGAGGGAAGATACTGGCGAGCCACCTGTTTATCCCCACCTTTCTCCGCGAGCCGGTGGTCCGCGGTCGCACCCGAGAGACAGGGGAGACGCCCATGTTCGGAGAGTTCCGCACGTTCATCGCACGGGGCAACGTCATCGACCTGGCGGTGGGCGTGGTGATCGGCGCCGCCTTCGCCACGGTGGCCAAGTCGTTCGTGGACGACATCCTGATGCCGCCGATCGGGCTGCTGACGGGTGGGGTGGACTTCGCGGAGCTCTACTGGAACCTCTCCGGCGAGCGCTACGCCTCGCTGGCGCAGGCGCGCGAGGCGGGCGCGCCGGTGGTGGCGTACGGCCTCTTCCTGAGCAACGTGGTCACCTTCCTGATCGTGGCCTTCGCCGTCTTCCTGCTGGTGCAGGGGTACAACCGCTTCCGGGAGAAGGAGGAGGCCACCCCCGGCCCGGCCGAGAAGGACTGCCCCTTCTGCCACATGCACATCCCGCTGGCGGCGCGGCGCTGCCCGTACTGCACCGCGGAGCTGGCCGAGGTCGTGGCGGGGTAGGGCGGGGGGCAGTATGATACCCGCCCCCGCGCACCCGTGCGCGGGCGAGGTTCGCTTTCAGCTCGACGAGGGGAGGAGACCCGATGGCCACGAGGAACGCGAGCGCCACCTGGGAGGGTGGGCTGAGGGAAGGGAAGGGGAGCTTCGAGGGCGAGAGCGGCGTCCTCGGCGGCAAGTACAATTTCGGGTCGCGCTTCGGCGAGTCGGGCGGCACCAACCCCGAGGAGCTGCTGGCGGCGGCCGAGGCGGCGTGCTTCAGCATGGCGCTCGCCGCGGGGCTGGAGAAGGCGGGCACCCCGGCCACGCGCGTGCACACCCGCGCCGCCTGCACGGTGGAGAAGGTGGAGGCGGGCTTCGCGATCACCACCCTGCGGCTGCGCGTCACCGGGCAGGTGCCGGGGGTCGACGAGGCCGCCTTCCGCCAGGCGGCGGAGACCACGAAGGCCACCTGCGTGGTGTCGAAGGCGCTCGCCGGGGTGAAGATCGAGCTGGCGGAGGTGACGCTGGAGTAGTGCGAAAGTGCGAAAGTGCGGAAGTGCGAAAGTAACAACCGCACTCTCGCACTCTCGCACTCTCGCACTCTCCCGCACTTGCCGTCCGGGAACGCCGTCTGCACCTTCCACCGCGAACCTCTTCGGGGAGAGGCTGCATGGGGATCTTCAAGCGCAACCACGAGGGCGGAGACGCGCCGCCGGTCTCGCGCGAGGAGCTGGAGCGGCGCCTGGCCGGCGACGGCACGCGCTCGCTGGCCGGCGAGAGCCTGGCCGGGGCCCGCCTCGCCGGGGCGGACCTCCAGGGCGTGGTCCTCGCTCGCGCCGTGCTGCGCGACGCCGACCTGAGCGGCGCCAACCTGGCCGGCGCCGACCTCTCCGACGCCAACCTCGACAACGCCAACCTCTCCGGCGCGGTGCTCACCCGCGCCGTGCTGCGCGGCGCCAACACCGCGCACACCGGCTCGCTCCGCCCCGTCAACCTGGCGGGGGCGGACCTCTCCGGCGCGGACCTCTGCGGCGCGGACCTCTCGCACGCCAACCTGCAGGGCGCCATCCTGGCCGGCGCCAACCTGCAGGAGGCCGGGCTGCAGCACGCCGACCTGCGCCGGGCGCGGCTCCCCGGCGCCACCCTGGTGGGCGCCAACCTCCGCCACGCCGAGCTGGGCGAGGCGGACCTGGCCGGCGCCGTGCTCGACGAGGCGGACCTGGCCAAGGTCAACGCGCGCGGCGCCAGCTTCTCCGGCGCCTCGCTGGTGCGCGCCAACCTGCAGGAGGCGGTGCTGGAGGGAGTGGACCTCAGCGCCGCCAACCTCACCGAGGCGGGGCTGGAGGACGCGGTGCTGCGCGGCGCGACGCTCAGGGGCGCCGTGCTGGCGCACGCGGACCTGGCCGCCGTGGTGCTCGACGGGGCGGACCTCGACGGGGTGGACCTCTCCACCGTGCACAACTACCGCCGGCCCACCGCCCCGCTCGCCTAGCGGGCGCGGCGGAGGGCGGACGCGAACGAGCCCGCGCGCAACGGCTGCGCGCGGGCTCGGGCTCGCCGGGAGGCGAGGTTGGCTCAGGCCTCGTAGGTGCGCAGGAGGAAGCGCGGGACGGGCGCCTTGAACACCGAGCCGTCGGGGCGCTGGAACTCGTAGAAGCCCTCCATGTGCCCCTCCGGTGCCTCCAGCACGCAGAAGCTCTGGTACTCGTGCACGCCGCCGGGGTCGATCACCGGCTGCTCGCCCACCACCCCCTCGCCCTCCACCTCCGTGTCGCCGCCCACGGGGTCGTGGATCCACCAGTGCCGCCAGAGGAGCTGGGCCGGCCGCTCGCCCAGGTTCTCGATGCGCATGTGGTAGGCGAAGACGTAGCGGCCGTCGTCCGGGTCGGACTGGTCGGCCAGGTAGACCGGGTGGGCGGTGACGCGGATGCCCTCGGTGACACGGTCGAAGAACATGCCCTTCGCTCCCTGCGGGGGGTGAGAGCCGGCTCGCACGATAAGAGTACCACCGGGACGGGTCAATGGGTTCACCGCGACCCCCCGTCCCCCTCCTTCCACCGGAGCCCGAGCCGTGGAGCACCTGAAGACGCTGATCCGCGACGTCCCCGACTTCCCCGTGGAGGGGATCCTCTTCCGCGACATCACCCCGCTGCTGCGCGACGCGGACGGGCTGCGGCAGGTGGTGGACGCCTTCGCCGAACGCTACCGCGGGGCCGGCATCGACGCCGTGGCGGGGATCGAGTCGCGCGGGTTCATCTTCGGCGCGCCGCTGGCGCTGGCGCTGGGGGTGGGCTTCCTCCCCATCCGCAAGCTGGGGAAGCTCCCGGCGGAGAAGGTGCGCCGGGAGTACTCGCTGGAGTACGGCTCCAACACGCTGGAGATGCACCGCGACGCCGTGCGCCCCGGCGAGCGGGTGCTGCTGGTGGACGACCTGCTGGCCACCGGCGGCACCTCGCTCGCCAGCGCCCGGATGCTCGAGGACCTGGGCGCCGGCGTCGCGGCGATCGCCTTCGTCATCGAGCTGGGCTTCCTCGACGGACGCAGGCTGCTGGAGGGCTACGACGTCTTCTCGCTGCTGACCTACTGACGCCGCCTCACGCCGCGGGCTTCGTGGCCCGGACGAAGGCGCTCATGAAGCGCCCGTCGATCTCCGGCGCCACCGCCGCGGCGTCGAGCCCGGACCCCTCGAGGAAGGCCTGCGCGTCCTCCGCCCGGTAGACGCGCGTGGGCTCGATCTCCACCCCCGCGAACCCCGCCTCCACCAGCAGGCGCCGGAACTCGTCCTCCTCCAGCGCGCCCGCCACGCACCCCACCCACAGCTCCATGCTCCGCTTCACCTCCGCCGGCACCGGGCCGCGCACCACCACGTCCGACACGGCGAAGCGCCCGCCCGGCTTCAGCACCCGGAAGCTCTCCGCCAGCACCCGCCGCTTGTCGCCCGAGAGGTTGATGACGCAGTTGGAGATGATCACGTCCACCGAAGCGTCGGGGAGCGGCACCTCCTCGATCGTCCCCCGGAGGAACTCCACGTTCTCCACCCCCGCCTCGCGCTGGTTGCGGCGCGCCAGCTCCAGCATCTCGTCGGTCATGTCCAGCCCGTAGACGCGGCCCTCCGGCCCCACCCGGCGCGCCGAGAGGAGCACGTCGATCCCCCCGCCCGAGCCCAGGTCCAGCACCGTCTCGCCCGGGCGCAGCTCGGCCAGCGCCGTGGGGTTGCCGCACCCCAGCGAGGCCAGCACCGCCGGCTGCGGCAGCCCCGCCACCTCGTCGGCCGCGTACAGCTCCGAGGTGATGGGATCGCCGCACCCCGCCGCGCTCCCGCAGCACGACGACGACTCCGCCGTCCCGCAGCAGCTGGCCGCGGCGCCCGCCGCCGCCCGCCGCGCCGCCGCTCCGTACTTCTCCCGCACGACCTCGCGGATCTCGCTCTCGATGGTGCTCATTGGGATATCCCTCCGTGGTGGGTAGATCAACTTCTCTTGATGGGTGCCAATATATCAACCAAAATTGATGTGTCAAGGGCGGTGATGTCCTTCCGGGCGGCGGGCCGCTACATTCCCGGCCTTCCGAGCCACGCCTCCCTTATCGCGCCGGAGCGGCCGTGCACCTGGTCCAGATCCTCCTCCCGCTGCGCGACAACCAGGGGCGCCCCTTCCCGCGGGCGGCGCTGGAGCGCGTCAAGCAGGAGCTCACCCGCCAGTTCGGCGGGGTCACCGCCCACCTGCGCGCGCCGGCCGAGGGCGCCTGGCGCGAGGAGGACGGGGGGCCGGTGAGCACGGACGACGTGGTGCTGGTGGAGGTGATGGCCGAGCACGTCGACCGCTTCTGGTGGCGGCTCTACCGCGAGGAGCTGGCGCAGCGCTTCCGCCAGGAGGAGGTGCTGGTGCGCTCCATCGCCGTCGAATCGCTCTGATCCCCCCTGAAAACGCAGCGAGGGGCGCTCCCCGCCGGGAGCGCCCCTCGCGTCTGCCGCCCGTGCCCGGCTCAGCCGAGCGCGACCACGTTCTCCGCGGCCGGCCCCTTGGCGCCCTGCACGATGTCGAACTCCACGCGCGCACCCTCGGCGAGCGTGCGGAAGCCCTGCGCCTGGATGGCGCTGTGATGCACGAAGCAGTCGCGCTCGCCGTTCTCCGGGGTGATGAACCCGAAGCCCTTGGCGTCGTTGAACCACTTCACGGTACCGGTGGTGCGCATCCGTACTCCCTCAGGGTGAAAAGACCGTCGGGCGTCCGGATCTCCGTACCGACCGACAGGGGAAAACGCGGGCGGGCCCTGTTGCCTACCCGCGGCGGGCGTTGCGGCGGTCCTTGGCGCGGCGGCGCTGCGCGGCCTTCGTCTTGGCCTTGCGCGCCTCGCTCGGCTTCTCGTAGAAGCGCTTGCGGCGCATGTCCTTGAACAGCCCCGACCGGATCATGCGGCGCCGGAACTGCTTCAGCGCCCAGTCCAGGCGATCGTTCTCGCCGAGCTCGATCTCGACCACGCACCTGCCTCCGGGCGCTCTTTTTTTCGGGGATGAGAAAAGGGACCCAGCCGCTCGCGCAGGTCCCTTCCGTGTTGCTCTGATACGGCCGCATCCGGCGGGGTTGTCGCGGAATCGGCAGTATAAATCGCACCCCGCGGGGTGTCAAGCGCCCAGTGTGTTGGAGCCGGGCGGCAGCTGCGAGCCGCCCCCGTCGTCCGCGTCCGCGTCGTCGTCCGGGGGCTCGGGGGGGTTCGCCAGCGCGGCCGCCGTGGCGGGGACCTCGTTCTCGCGCCGGTCCCAGCGCTGCAGGTCCTCCACCCGCTCGGTGTAGAGGATGCGCACCGCCACCACCAGCACCGTCAGCAGCGGGGTGGCCACGAAGAGCGCCAGGATGCCGAAGCCCACCGCCAGCATCAGCTGCCAGACCAGGAGCGCCGCCGGGGGGATGTTCACCGCCCGGCGCTCCACCAGCGGCACGGTGATGGAGTTCTGCACCTGCTGGAGCACGAAGTAGAAGATGGCCACGTAGAGCGAGGTGATCGGCGAGATGGCGAAGGCGGCGACCATGGCCGGGAGCGCCGCGATGGTGGGCCCGAAGTTGGGGATGAACTCCATCAGCGCCGCGAAGCACGCCAGCGCCAGCGCCCCGGGGATCCCGAACAGGGTGAGGCCGATGTAGCTCACCACCCCGATCGCCACCATCGAGGCCGCCTTGCCGAGCACCCACATGCGCAGGTTGCGCCCCGCCTCGTCGTAGATGCGGGTCCAGGTGTCGCGCCGCTCGGGCGGCGCCGCGCGCAGCACCAAGTCGCGGTAGGTCTGCGGCTCCGCCGCCAGGAAGGCGGCCAGCACCACGATGGCGAACGAGCCCAGCAGGGTGGTGACGGCGTTGAACGCCAGCGGCACGAAGCGCCGCGCCAGCGCCCCCACTTGCTGGTTGATGTTCTGCGAGAGCGCGTCGGAGCTGGCGGCGCGCCCCGTCTTCTCGCGCAGCCAGGTGCGCACGCTCTCCAGCTGCTCGGGGAGCTGCACGGCCAGCAGCGAGGCCTGCTCCACCAGCTGCGGGATCATCCGCACCAGCAGCAGCCCCAGCCCGCCCAGGAAGAGCCCCAGCACCAGCACGAACGCCAGGCGGAAGGGGATCCAGCGCGACAGGAAGCGCGCCGGCACGTGGATGATGATGGCGATGAGGATGGCCAGCACCGCCAGGAACACGGCGCTGTGCACCATCCAGAAGAAGCGCCAGACGAAGACGAAGAGGAAGGCCAGCCCCAGCACCCGCGCCACGTCGGCGGAGCGCCAGGTGATGCGCCGTACCTGCGAGGGATCGGCCATGTACGCCGTTTCCGGGGGTGGCGGGAGCGCCGCCGCGGGCGCGGCGGGCGGTCAGCGGCGGGGGAAGCGCGATTTGCGTTCCAGCGCGGCGCGGGGGGAACGAAAACGAGGCCGCATCCTCGCGGACGCGGCCTCGCGGGCGCCGGGCAGCCGCCTCAGCGGCTCTTGCCGCCGCCCGACTTGCCGCCGCCGCCGGACTTGCCGCCGCCACCCGTCTTGCCGCCGCCGCTCCGCGAGGACGAAGCGCTGCTGCTCCGCGAAGCAGCGCCGCCACCGCCGCTGCGCGTGGAGCCGCCGCTCTTGGTCCCGCCGCCGGGCTTGGCGCCGCCGCCGGTCTTGCCGCCGCCGGTCTTGCCGCCGCCGCTGCTGCGCGTGGACGACGCCGCGGAGCCGCCGGACCGGGTGCCGCCGCTCTTGGTGCCGCCGGAGCTGGAGCGGGTGCTGGCGGCCGTGCCGCTGCTGCGCGTGGCCGTCTTCCGCGCGCCGCCGGTGCTGCGCGTGCCGCCGCTCTTGGTGCCGCCGGTCTTGGTGCCGCCCGAGCGGGTGCCGGAGCTGCGCGTGCCGGTCGCCTTGCGCCGCGAGGTGCTCCGCCCCTCCTTCAGCCCCCGCCCCGCGGAGAACGACACGGTGCTGCGCTCGGGGATGCTGATCTCGGCGCCGGTGCGCGGGTTGCGCCCCTTGCGGGCCGGGCGGGTCTTCTTGGTGAACTTCCCGAACCCGGGGATGGACACGGCCCCGGCCGCATGCACGGCCTCGGAGATGACGCCCGATGCGGTGTCGAAGATCGTGTCCCACACCCGTGCCGCGGCCGACCGCGTCAGCTCCGCCCGGTCTGCCAGCCTCTCGATGAACTCCGACTTTTTCATGGATCGGGTCTCCCGATGGCGGTTTCCACTGCGCGGAACGCCCGCGCCGCCGCAGCGACATGCAAGGTCGGTTCCACTGGCTCCGCTAGCTCATGCCAGGCGCCGCCTAGCGTGGAGCGGAGTTGCGCCCGGCTACTTTCCTCCCATCCCCGTGCGGAACGAATCCACCACCTTCCGGGCGGCGTCGGCCGCGTGCCCGAAGGTCTCCTTAGCGCTTGCGGCGTAAGACTTTGCCGCCTGCGACAGGTCCTCCTTGTACGCCGGGTCCGGACCCCCGCGGCGGTAGTAGTCGCCGGCCAGGATGCGCTCGTACGCGCCGCTCTCGAACCACCGCCGCAGCTCGGCCACGCGGATCACCGGGAAGGGGTGCGTGAGCGCAAGAACGTTCAGCACCTTGAAAACCTGGTCGGCCAGGTCGCCGCTCTCGCGGTACTCCTCCGCCTGCTGGAGGAAGTCCGGGAGGTTGGCCTCGGGGAGCGCGTGCCCGCCGGCGAACTTGAGCATGGTGCGCAGCCCCGGCTCCACGTCCTGCACCGCCAGGATCCCCGCGCGGTCGCAGGAGAGCTCCGCCTTGCGGCTCCACTCCAGCAGCCCCATCAGCACCGCGCGCGCGGCCAGCCCCACGATCGGGAAGCCCATGGTGGCCAGCGAGTAGAGGATGCGCATCATGGTGTTGTAGAGCACGTGGCCGCTCAGCACGTGCCCCAGCTCGTGCCCGATGACGAACTTCAGCTCCTGGTCGTCGAGCACCCTCACCGTGTAGGAGTTGAGGATGATGAAGGGCTTCTCCATCCCGTAGGCGAAGGCGTTGAGGATGGGGCTCTGCTGCACGTAGAGCGGCACCTCGGGCGCGTCCAGGGTGCGGCGCGCGTCCTCGTACAGGCGGTGCACGCGGGGGAACTGCGTGGGGGTGACGTGCACCGCGTCGGCCTGGAAGGCCAGCCGGATCGGCTTCTCGCCGAAGAAGCCGAAGAGGGCCTTCAGCACCTCGTCGAAGCCCGGGATCTTGCGCAGGGCGTTGAGCGCGGCCCGGTCGGCCGGGTGCTCCCAGCTGCGGGGCTCGATGTTGGTGAGGACGCGGGTGTAGCGTGCTTCGTCGGGCATCGGGTGTATCCTCGTGGTGAGGAGGAGGCGGCGAAGGACGGTCCGCCGGGCGGGCGGTGGTGCGACCTACGCGGGCCCGCGCGGGGCGGTTTCAGCGGCGAAACCCCGGGGCGGGCGGCGGGTACACGCCCTACCGCCCCCGTGGGCGGGCGCTTAGATTCCGGTCCCGACCCCGGTACGAGCGTTTCCCTGCCGGCCGCGCGCCCGCGGCGGTTTCCCATGCATCTTGGAGGATTGGACATGCGCCGTCAACGGATCTCCGCCGTGCTGTGCGGGCTGGTGCTGGCGCTCGGCGCCGCGGCCGTGGCGCCGGCGAGCGCGCAGCAGGCCAGCATGAAGGGCACCTTCGCGCTCAACCGCCAGGCGAGCGACAACGTGCACCAGGCCATCGAGCGTGCCGTGGCGCGGCTGAACTTCGTCACGCGCCCGATCGCGCGCGGGCGGCTGCGCAAGACGAACGTGCCGTACGAGCGGGTGGTGATCGACTTCAACACCTCGCAGGTGCGCGTCACCCGCGACAACCTTCCCGCCATCGTGACGCCGGCCAACGGCACGCCCACGCCGTGGACGCGCGAGGACGGCGAGCGCTTCGACGTGAGCACGGAGTGGGAGAACGGCAGGCTGGAGCAGACCTTCAGGGCCGAGGACGGGCAGCGGGTGAACGTGTTCACCATCAGCGAGGACGGGCGGACGCTCACCATGGACGTGACGATCACCTCGCCGCGCCTGGAGAATCCCCTGCGCTACAAGCTGGTGTTCGACCGCGCGTAGCCGGCGCAAGCCGCGAGGACGCGGAGAGGGGCGGCCGAGCGCATCGGCCGCCCCTCTCGTTTGCCATCGTCCTTTGTTTCCGCGCCTTCTCCCACCCCAGCGGTTGAAACCGCGGGCAACAACGGCACGAAGTCGGCCTGCGCCGACTGCACGCCGCCTCCACGGCGGTACGGACGCACCGGCGCGCCCGTAGGGTGCGACGCATGCGTCGCCCGCAGCGTCGGGAAGACGTGTCCGGAGTGCGCCGGGGCCAGCCTCGCAGTCCGCGAAGGCGGACTTTGCGTAGTTGTTGCCCGCGGTTTCAACCGCTGGGGGGGTGCCGGCGCTCGGGGTGCGGCGGCTCGTCGGTGGCCAGCTCGGCCGGGAGGAGGGCCTCCACCTGGCCGCCGCGCGTCTCCCAGGCGTCGAACACCTCGGCGTAGCGCAGCCCGTACGGGGCCGCCGCGGCGCGCAGCCGCCGGTCGATCCACTCCGGCTCGCCGAAGCCGATGCGCTCGTAGTAGAAGCGCGCCAGCAGGTGGATGCGCTCCAGGTGCGGCTCCACGTCCACCACCACCGGGGGGAGCTGCGAGTAGGCGCCGCGGAAGGTGAAGACGGGCGCCGGCTCGCGGTGCGCCGGGAGCGGGGCGATGACCTTGGCGATGCGCGCCAGCGTCACCGCGTCGCGGAAGATCTTCCCCGCGGCCTGGTGGTCCGGGTGGCGCATGCCGCGCCCCCACGCCTCGCCCCAGGTGAGCACCCCGTCCGGCCGGATCTCGGTGATGAGCGCGGCCACGCGGCGGGCGGTCTCGGGGGTGGCCTCCAGCCGGGTGTCGGGCAGGTCGAGGAAGCGCGTCTCGCACCCCAGGATGCGCCCCGCCTCGGCGCCGTGCTCCTCGCGCAGGGCGGCCACCTCGTGCGGCGGGAGATTGCCGAACGCCTCGGTCATCTCGCCGCGGGTGAGCCAGACCAGCACCACGCGGTCGCCCCGCGCGCGCTGGGCCAGGATGGCCCCCGCGGCTCCCACCTCGTCGTCCGGGTGGGCGAGCCCCACCAGCAGCGTCTTCCTCGACATTCGTCCAGGGGTCGGTCGTGGCGCGGCCTGCGTGGCGCGCCCGGGAAGAGCGAGCGAAAAGCAGGCCGGTTGATCGCCGCTCCAGGATGAGCGATTGTCCCCCGGACGCACGAGCCCTACGTTTTCGCCATGACACGGGAACGAAATGCCTGGTGACGAGGACGTGACGACGGACCCCGCTCCCGGGGAGCAGCCGGCCGGCGGCGAGCCCGCGGCGGCGGAGGCGGCCGCGCTTCCGCCGCCCAACCGGCACCCGATCCTCACGCGCGGGGCGGTGGTGTGCGGCGTGCTCACCCTGCTCGTCATCCTGCTGGAGGTGGGGCCGGACGCCTTCGTGGCGGGCGCCCTCATCGCCGTCATCCCCGTGCCGCTGTACGTGGTGCTGGCGCTCTGGCTCGACCGCTTCGAGCCCGAGCCGGGGCGGGTGCTGGCGCAGACCTTCGCCTGGGGCGCCACGGTGGCGGTGCTGATCGCGCTCGTCATCAACGGCGTGGGCGAGTCCATGCTCATGGAGACGTTGGGCCCCGACGCGGCGGACGTGCTGGGCGCGATCGCCATGGCGCCGGTGGTGGAGGAGACGGCCAAGGGGCTGGCCCTGCTGGCGCTCTTCCGCGAGCTGAAGGACGAGTTCGACGGCGTGGTGGACGGGGTGGTGTACGCCGCCATGGTGGGGCTCGGCTTCGCCATGATGGAGAACGTGCAGTACTACGGCGCGGCGGTGGCGGAGGGGGCGGAGAGCTCCGTGCTCACCTTCGTGGTGCGGGGGATGATGTCGCCCTTCGCGCACCCGCTCTTCACCAGCCTCTTCGGCATCGGGCTGGGCTTCGCGCGCGAGGGGCACCACCGGCCGGGGATCGGGCGGCGGGTGTTCCTCCCGGCCGCCGGGTTCGCGGCCGCGGTGGGGCTGCACTCGCTCTGGAACCGCGCCGCGCTGATGGAGGGCGACTGGTTCCTGGTGCTGTACATCAGCGTGATGGTGCCCACCTTCTGCGGCGTGCTGCTGCTGATCGCCTGGTCGCTGCGGCGCGAGGGGCGGGTGGTGCGGCAGCACCTGGCCCACCTGGTGGACGAGGGGCTGCTGCTCCCTGACGAGCTGGACACGCTCTGCGGCGTGCGGCGGCGGATGCTGGCCTCGTTCGTGGCCTGGCGCCGGGGCGGCGTGACGCGCTGGCGCGACCGGCGCGAGCTGCACCGCACGGCCAGCGAGCTGGCCTTCCACCGCTGGCGGGTGGTGCGCGGCCTCTCCCTCGGCGAGGCCGCCGACGCCCGGCGCGAGGCCGAGTACCTCGGCAAGCTGCGCGACCTCTGCCGGCGCTACCGCTAGCGGCGGAACCCGGGCCGCCGCCGCCCGGTACACCCAATCACCCCCCTTCTCCCTCCCACTCCCCCGTCCATGCCCCGAACGCAGCTCCCCGCCGCCGTCGCCGCGCTCGTGCTCCTGCTGGGCGCCTGCGCTCCCGGCGCGCGCCACCCGGTGGCGCCCGTCCCGCTCCCGGTCGCGGCGGTGGCCGAGTCGGAGCCCGCGCCGGAGGTGGTCTCCGCACCCGAGCCCGCTGCGCTGGAGAAGGCCGCGCCGACGCCGGAGCCGCAGGGGATCCTGGGCACGGCCACCTACGACCTCCCGGTGACGGACAACCGCTGGGTGGAGATGGAGCTGGACTTCCTGGTCACCCAGCGCCACGAGGTCATCGCCCGCTGGCTGGCCAACGCGGAGCGCTTCGGCGCCTGGGTGCAGGACGTCTTCGCCCGCCACGGGCTCCCGCGCGACCTGCACCACCTGGCCATGGTGGAGAGCGGCTACTCGCCGCACGCGCGCAGCCGGGCCGGCGCGGTGGGGATGTGGCAGTTCATGCGGGGCACGGGGCGGATGATGGGGCTGCGCGTGGACACGCTGGTGGACGAGCGGATGGACCCCGTCCGCGCCACCCACGCGGCCGCGCGCCACCTGCTGCAGCTGCACCGCCAGTTCGGGCGGGACTGGGCGCTGGCCGCCGCGGCGTACAACGCCGGGGGCGGGCGCATCGGCCGCGCGCTCGG
Organism: Longimicrobiaceae bacterium; assembly: GCA_036277195.1. Taxonomy (GTDB): domain Bacteria; phylum Gemmatimonadota; class Gemmatimonadetes; order Longimicrobiales; family Longimicrobiaceae; genus Longimicrobium. The sequence continues at coordinate 13,007 of DASUNK010000545.1, forward strand.
GCGCACCGGCGCGCGCGACTTCTGGGAGCTGTCCGTCCGCGGCGACCTGGCGCAGGAGACGCGGCGCTACGTCCCCCGCCTCTACGCCGTCACCATCATCGCCAAGGACCCCGCGCGCTTCGGCTTCGCGGCCCCGCAGGTGCCGGCGCGGCCGTTCGCCTACGACAGCGTGCGCGTGGACCTCCTCACGCCGCTGGCCGTGCTGGCCCGGCTGGGGAGCGTACCGCTGGACCTGCTCGCGGAGCTGAACCCGCACCTGCTGCGGCAGGCGGCGCCGGCGGGGTACTGGGTGTGGGTGCCGGCAGGGGAGGGCGCGGCGCTGCAGAGGGCGTACGTGGACTCGGAGTTCCGCCGCCGCGGCGGCCACGCCTTCTACACCGTGCGCGCGGGCGACGACCTGGCGACGCTGGCGGAGGTGGGCGCCGTGCCGGTGGAGGAGATCCGCGAGCTCAACCTGAGCCGGAACCTGGACCGCCTCTCGCGCGGCGAGCGGCTGCGGCTGCCGGCGGACGCGGCCCGCGCCCTGGCCGCGCGGCCGCGGTCCCGCTAGCCGCGAATCATCCGTAGGGGCGGCGCCCGGCCGGGGGGACGCGCGAGCGCAGCGGACTTCGGAGCGATGCGGGCACGGGCGACGCATGCGTCGCACCCTACGGGCGTGCTGAGGGTCCCGGCCCGGCTGCGGGGGCGCCGGACTCAGGAGGGGAGGCTCTCCACCTCGTCGTCGGTGACGTGCTCCACCTCGTTCTCGGAGACGCCGATGACGGTGCCCTCCTCCAGCTGCACCATGAACCCGGCGCGCCCGTCCTCGTTGTTGTCGGGACCCCAGTGGCCGATCACCTCGCCCACCTTCCCCACGTACGGCTCCGACTGGTCGTAGTACGAGCGGACGATGCGGACCTTGTGCATGGATCGCCTCCGGGTGGGAATCGCGCGCCGCGGCCGCCGGCGAGCGTTTGCATAAGCCGCGCCGCACACGCGAAAGCCGCCGCGGGGCCGGGCCCCGCGGCGGCTTCGGAGTGCAGGAAAGACGCGGGCGGCGGCTACAGCTTCTTCGCCCGGTCCGCGGCGTCCTCACGCCCCAGCGCGTCG
>DASUNK010000546.1:0-3050 GCA_036277195.1 Longimicrobiaceae bacterium
ATGCGTGTGGTCCTGGACGAGCATCCGGTCCCCTGGCACCCCGTGGACGCCGACGAGGTCCGTCCGTTCACGGAGCTGCCGGGAGCGTTCTTCGGCGAGCCCAACGAGTGGCTGGTGACCTCTGGCGTGGCCCGCGTGTACCGCGGGCTGCTCCGGGCGCACCGGGTGGACGTGGTGCTTACCGGCCAGGGCGGCGACGCCGTGTTCCTAGGCGACGGGCCGAGGCCGTACTTCCTGGCCGACCTGCTCCGTCGCGGGCGTGCAGCCGAAGCGTGGAGGGGCGCGCGGGCCTGGGGCGCCGCGTCCCACGAGCGGCGGCCGCCCGTGTACCTGCTCGCACGCTACGGCCTGGGCCCCCTGCTGCGCCGCCTGCGCGGCGAGACGTTGGAGCACCGGCCCGTGGCGATTCCCTGGGCCGACGAGCGGTTCGCTGCGGCGGTCGGGCTGCGAGACCGCGGCAGGGCCGCCCCTCCCCCGAGGCTCCGGTCCGTGGCCGGGTCGGTCCACGTGGAGCGGGTGCTCCGGGTCGCGAACTCCGTCGCGACCCACTACGCGCACGACCACGCCGGCGCCGAGTACCGGCACCCGCTCTTCCACCGCCCGCTCCTGGAGCTCATGCTCTCGGTTCCCTGCGAGCAGAAGTACCGCTGCGGCGCCGACCGCACGCTCCAGCGCCTCGCGCTGAAGGGGGTACTTCCCGAGCGGACGCGGCAGCGGGACGACAAGCAGGGGCCCGAGCAGGCTTTTTACGAGGGGCTGGAATCGAGCGGGCAGTGGCTCGACCTGCTGACCGCGTGTCCACGTATCGTGGAGCGCGGGTACGCCACCGTCGGTCCGTGGCGGGAGGCGGTGCAGCAGGCTCGCTTCGGGAGGACGGTGGGGATCAGGCACTTCCTGGCGTCCGCTACCCTGGAGGCGTGGCTGCAGCAGCTGGAGCGGTTCTCTCCCCGACCCCGCTTGGCGGCGGGCCGCGACGCCGGAGCGGCGGCGGCCGCCGTTTGACCGACGTACCAGGGCGCCCGGACAGGGGCGCCGTCCCGCATTGCGCGTTCGCCGCTGCACGGGCGCTTACCGGGAGCCGTAGTGCTCCACATCTCACCATTTCTCTTTCAGGAGGTCGATTTACATGAGCCACACCGACAAGAGTCGGCCCAGGAGCGCGTACCGTGCGCCCACTGCGGCGGTAGTCGGGAAAGTCGAGGACCTGACCGCGGGAGCGGCGTACAACTACAAGGATGGAACGGGCAACTACCAGCAGGACAAGCAGGCGCCGGCGCGGACGCGGGAAGTCCGGATGGGCGAGGAAGCAGGCGAGTGACCCGCAGGGTGGTCTAGCGCAAACCGTTGCAGCGGCGAACGCGCTGGCGCGAAGGGTGATGCACGGTGACCTTCCGCCCGGTGGGGCGGTCTGCCACCGGAGAGACGGGGGTTGAACCAGCTTCTCCCCACTGCACGGAGCCGATAAACTGCCCAGTCCTGGCTTTCACCCTTGGACGATTTCTTGGACGGCTTCCCGTGGACGGGATAGAACAGCAGGTTACGGCGTCGGATCAAATCGCGAGCAACCGCGCGGGTTTTCGCACGCCCCATTATACCGCGTTCCCACGTGAGACCGCCTGATAAGCGTGAGGTCGGAGGTTCGACTCCTCCCAAGCCCGCTCCTCCCCAAAGGCCCCGCAGCGTTCGCGTTGCGGGGCTTTTGTGTGTCCGTGTCCGGATTGTCCCCCCTCGGAGGTGGCATGACTTCGGAGCGCTGGGAAGCGAAGCCCGCGGGCCTGCATTTCAACGAGGCGCGGCAGGTGTATGAACTGTGGGCATACGGCATCATTGCACGTACGTTCGGGCGGTCCATACTCGACAAGGACATCTCGCTTGCGCGCAGCATCCATGCAGCAGCCGGAGAGCGATCCGACGGCGTTCCGAGAGACTTCATCTGCGCGGCTGTGGCAATGTCGGAGTTGCTACTGACCGGGACGTGGGACTGGCACGAGGTTCTGCCGGGCGGCTCTCGTGCTGAGCTTTGTATCGGTGTTGGGGGGTGGGGCTCGGAGCGCCTCGCCAAGTTCCGGCGCGTTGTTCTTGGAAACGAAGTTCGCGGCGAGCTTGCCCTCGTGCCGGAGACGAAGACGGTGGCGTATTGGCTACACGCGGCCGAGGAATGAGAGCGGGCGGAGGGCGGCGGCCGGGATGATGGCCGCCAGTGAGAGGCGCATGGCTTTCCGGGGTGGGTCGTGGGATTGTCAGCGCCGGGGGAACGACGCCGTCGTGGCCCGGCGGCCGCGGCTCCGAGGAGAGCGGAGCGGTCACTCGGGTCGGGGGGAACAGGTCTGTCGTGCGGGAAGACGCGGACAAATCTTGAGGTCTCGGCCAAACCGCGCAAGGCTGCTGGCGATGCCGAGCCTGCTCCTTCATGACGTAGCAGAAGCCGCCGAAATTCTCGCCCTCCAGTGGCGGCGACTTCCCACCCGCGCGCCGGCCGGGCCGGTCCCTGCGCGTGGCCCTCCCCGCTGTCCAGTTCCAGCGCAGCGTCCGGACCGCCGCGGAGTGGCGTTGCACGAAAAGCGCGCGGGGATTTCACCAAAACCGTGCAACTCGCCCGGGCCTGCGGTGCACGAGGCCCGTTCCGGCGTCCGCTTCCGTGCCGTGTGAAGTGGCGGGTTCCGGGCGGACCTGCCGCCGCGCGCCACCTCGACGCGCGGGTTTCCTCACCTCGCGCGCAGAGCGGGATGGCCGAAATGTGCTGCGTCTTGCCGTAGCAGAATTTCGCCACTACCCTCCCATGTGTCGGTAGGCCCCGGTGTCCCCCCCTCACAGGCGCGTCGTTTTCCCCGCCGACTCCTTTCCCGGAGCGCCGCATGATCCTGCCCGCCCACTCCCCAGGGGAGAGCGTCTCCCTTTCCCCCGGCGCCGAGCGCGACGGCGTGCTGCTGCGCAACGGCTACCGCGCCACGGACCGCATCTCCTTCTGGCTGCTGCTGGCCCACCTCCCGCTGGTCCTGGCCCTGGCGCCCCTGCGCGATACCTGGCCCGAGGCCCTGCTGTGGGGCGGC
>DASUNK010000547.1:0-3132 GCA_036277195.1 Longimicrobiaceae bacterium
GATGGCGTGCGTGGTGAGAGGCTCCTCTTCGCCGATGGCGTGCGTGGTGACCTGGAAGTCGGCCATGGTGGTGCTCCTCGGGGATGGGGGGAAACGGGGGCTGGGGACGAAAACGGGGGCCGCGTGCGCGGCACGCGGCCCCCGGTGCGGCTAGAACTCGCCGAACGCCGAGCCGGCGGTGGCGAACGGGTCGTCGTCCTCCTCGCCCAGGGCGAGGGTGGTGAGCGGCTGCTCCTCGCCGACGGCGAGGGTGGTGTAGACCTCTTCCTCGCTCTTCGGCTTGGTGGTGGTCTCCTCTTCGCCGATGGCGAGGGTCGTGAACTGCGGCATGCTTGGTCTCCGGTGTGTCGGTTGGGTCCGTGGCTCCGGGAAAACGAGGACCGCGCCCGCCACGGACTGCGCGGCCCTCCCAGGCTATAAGTGTGTGCGAGCAGGCGCGAAAGTGACGGAGTATCCGCCACGCGGGCCGGGCGCCGTTTCGCGCTTCCCGCAATTTAATTCAGAGTGGCAGATTCTTCAACCCCTCGCGGGCTGAAACGGATCTGTAGCAAATGCCAGTATCAGCTTACGCCGTGGACGCAAATGCGAGGTCGCGCGAGTGCCGGCGAGCGAAGTGCGGGTGAGAGCTTAGATCCTTTGGAGAGAAAATATACGCTGGTGACGCCTCCGTCCTCAGTGCCGGTGGCGGCCGCCCTTTCCCTTGCCGCCCTTGCGCTTGTGCCCGCGTCCGCGGCCGCCCTGGCCGTCCTCGGCGCGGGCGTGCCCGGGGTGGCGCTGCCCCTTGCGGCGGGGACGCTCGCGCTCCTCCTCGCGGCGGCGCCCGTTGCGCCCGTGGCGCCGGCTCTCGTGCAGCAGCCGGCGGGCCTCCTCCAGCGTGGCGGCACGCAGGGGCTCGTGCTTCCCCCGCACCACCGTCCAGCGCAGCGGCCGGTCCAGCTCCGGCACCGCCGCGTCGTCCATGTAGCCCAGCAGGTGGGCGGGGATGCGCGCCCGCACCGCCGCCGTGCCGTCGTCCTCCACGTAGTAGTCCAGCGGGTACTCGGCGCCCTCCAGCGTGATGGTGTCGGGGAGCGACAGCCAGCGCTCGCGCTCCTCGGCGGGCATCACCTCGTCGGCCGAGAGGCGCAGCGGCGTCTCCAGGAACCCGGCGTACGAGTCCACCCCCTCCAGCTTGGCGGCCAGGGCATCGACCAGCGCGCTGTCGCCCACCCCCCTGCCGGCGCGGCGGAGCACCTCGCGCAGCTCGCGGAGCACGGCGCGGTTGGCGCCCGCGTCGCGGTGCATGGCCTCGCCGCTGGCCACCGCCGCGGCCAGGGCCCGCCGCGCCTGCGCCTCCAGCCCGGGCGGGAAGCGGTCCACCGGCTCGTCCTCCGCGTCGAGCACGAAGCCGTGGTAGACGCGCTCGCGCCGCAGCCGCAGCGGCGCGCGCCGGTGCGAGGGGTCGTAGCGCAGCTCGGGCTCGCTGGTCCCGGCGTGCTCGCGGATGAGCGCGTGGGGGATCTCCGTCCCCGCGATGGAGCCGCGGGCGCGGCCGCTGCGGTCGGCGAAGTACTGCAGGTCGCCCGCGATGGCGCCCCAGCTCCCGCACACGCTGGTCTTGGAGACGTGCACCTCCTCGCCCCACGACGTCTCCTGGTCGATCACCAGCGAGAAGGGCATCACCCGCGCCACCAGCCGCTGCCAGTCGCGCAGCAGCCCGTCGTTCAGCCGCGGCAGGGTGCGCGGCAGCTCCAGGTCCAGCGCGCGGTAGATGGAGGCGATGGCGAGCGCCGCGTCCTCGATGGCGCGCACCAGCACCCCGCGCTCCTCGCACCACTCGGCGATGGCCTGCTCGTCGAAGACGTGGCGCGGCAGCCCGTACACCTGCCCCAGCGTCCCCACCGTCCGCAGGGCGTCCTCGTAGATGCGGTACGCGGTCAGGTGGTCGCTGCCGGGGACGACGTACTTGCCGATGTCGTTGTCCTGCTGCCGGAGCATGCGGTGCAGCGACTCGATCGAGGCGCAGGCGGCCACCACCGGCACCAGGTGCTCCTCGGACTGCACCAGCAGCTCGCCCCACGCCCGGTCGACGGGGAGGACGTCCACCGCGCGCCCGTAGCGGGTGAGCCGCCCGCCGGAGATGAGCCCGCGGCGCTCCAGCAGCTCCACGCTGCGCCGGTAGGCGATGCGGTCCAGCGGCACCGGGAGGTCCAGCTCGTCGGCGCGCACCCCCATGTCGGCGCAGGTCATGGCCACCCGCTCGGGGTCGCCCGCCAGCTGGAAGTTGGGCGGGGTGGGCTCCAGCGACGCGAAGTCGATGTCGCGCTCCGAGAGGATCCACACCTCGCCCCCCTCCACCCGGCCGTGCACCCGCCCCGCCATCTGCAGGATCTCGTTGGCGCCGAGCGGCAGCCGGGTGAGCACGCTCTTCCCCCGCTTCACCAGCGTGGTGAACTGCGCGTCCTCGATCACCACCGTGTCGAGCCCGCGGATGTTGAGGGCGGACTGCCCGGCGGCCGTCATCGCCAGCAGGTACGGGTGGGGGGCGCCGTCGTCGGCCAGGAAGGGGCGCAGCTTGCTCACCGGCTCGCCGCCGTGGTAGAACTCCACGAAGATCCCCGACCACTTCTCGCCCACCACCTTCGCGACCTCCTCCGTCCCCGCGCGGGTGGGGACGAACACCGCCACCCCGCGCCGCTCCTTGACCACGTGGCGGAGGAAGCGCTCGCCCAGGAAGCCCAGCGGGCTGGCGGTGTTGGAGACGCGCACCGTGGCCGCCTTGGCGGGGTCGAAGGCGGAGGACTCGATGACCGTGGCGGAGCCCAGGTACTCGGCGTAGAAGGCGGGGTCCACCGTGGCCGAGAGCCAGATGAAGCGGCACCCGGCGCGCTTGGCCAGCGCCAGGCAGAGCTCCAGCTCCGCCGAGGTCTGGTGGATCTCGTCGACCACCACCACGTCGTCGGCGGTGATCAGGTCGTCCTGCAGCCAGAGCCGGGCGATGCCGGTGGTGATGATCACCACGTTCCAGGTGGGCGTCTCGGGCGTGGCCTCGCGCTCGCGGTTCACCACGCCCACGCGCAGCTCCTCGCCCACGATCTCCTGCGAGATCGGCCGCACCGCCAGCGTCTTGCCGGTGCCGGTGCCGGCCATGAT
>DASUNK010000548.1:0-7168 GCA_036277195.1 Longimicrobiaceae bacterium
ATCACCGACATGTCCTGGGGCCGCATTCAGCACCCAAGCGAAATGGTGCAAATCGGACTGGAGTTGGAGGTCAAGATTCTCGACATCGACTGGGAGCGCGAGCGCCTGTCGCTGGGGCTCAAGCAGCTCCAGGAGTACCCCTGGAAGGACGTCGAGAAGAAGTACCCGGTGGGCGCGCGCGTGCGCGGCCGCGTGGTCTCGATCACCAACTACGGCGCCTTCGTGGAGCTGGAGAAGGGCGTCGAGGGGCTGGTGCACATCAGCGAGATGAGCTGGACGCGCAACGTGCGGCACCCGTCCAAGATCGTGTCGCTGGGCGACGAGATCGAGGCCTTGATCCTGAAGGTGGACGTCGAGGGCGAGAAGATCTCCCTCGGCATGAAGCAGATCGAGGAGGACCCGTGGCACGCGCTCCCGGTGAAGTACCCGGTGGGGACGCGGCTCACCGGGAAGGTGCGCAACCTCACCTCGTTCGGCGCCTTCGTGGAGATCGAGCCCGGCATCGACGGCCTGGTGCACATCTCGGACATGAGCTGGACCAAGCGCATCCAGCACCCCTCCGAGGTCGTCAAGAAGGGCGACGACGTGGAGGTGGTGATCCTGGGCGTGGACGCCGAGAACAAGCGCATCTCGCTGGGCCTGAAGCAGACGCAGGACGACCCGTGGGACGAGATCGTGCAGCGCTTCCGCCCCGGGCAGGAGCTGTCGGGGAAGATCTCGCGCCTGCAGGACAAGGGCGTGGCGGTGGACCTGGGCGACGACATCGAGGGCTTCGTCCCGGTGTCGCAGATCGGCGTCACCGGGCTGCAGAACCCGGCGGACGTCTTCGGCGAGGGTGACGACCTGGAGTTGCGCATCACCGAGGTGGACGGTCCCAACCGCCGCATCGTGGCCGAGGTGACGCGGGTGCCCAAGTTCGAGGAGGGCGGCATCCCCACGGTGCCGGTGAAGACCGAGGAGCCGTCCGCCGAGGAAGAGACCGAGGCGGCCCCGGCTGCCGAGGAGGAGACCGAGGCGGCTCCGGTCGCCGAAGAGGAGACCACGGCGGCTCCGGTCGCCGAGGCGCCGGAGGCCACCCCCGAGGTGGCGGCCGGCGAGCCCGCCGCCGAGGCCCCGGAGGAGGCGCCCGCCGCCGAGGCGAGCGCCCCGGACGAGGCCCCGCGCTCGGACGAAGCTCCCGAGGAGGCTCCGGCCTCCGAGGAGGCCCCGGAGGAGCAGCCGCAGGGCTGAGCCTCCGCCGGCAGGGAAGCGAAGGACGAAGGGGGTGTGGAGCGAGCGGCTCCACACCCCCTTTCGCCGTCCCGGCGGCGGCGTGCGTGCGGGCGCCCGGGCGCTTAGATTGGCGCGCTTCCCGAGCGCACCCACCGCAACCCGGAGACGCGGCGCCCCGATGTCGATGCGCGAGAAGCTGGAGCAGCTGGAGGAGCTCCGCCGCCAGGCGGAGCTGGGCGGTGGCGAGGGTCGGATCAAGGCCCAGCACGAGCGCGGCAAGCTCACCGCCCGCGAGCGGCTCGACGTGCTGCTGGACGAGGGCTCCTTCGTGGAGCTGGACCGCTTCGTGGTCCACCGCGCCACCGACTTCGGGCTGGACCGGGAGAAGTACCTGGGCGACGGGGTGGTGACCGGCTACGGCACCATCCACGGGCGGCTGGTCTACGTCTTCTCGCAGGACTTCACCGTCTTCGGCGGGTCGCTCTCCGAAGCGCACGCCGAGAAGATCGTCAAGGTGATGGACCTGGCGCTGAAGAACGGGGCGCCGGTCATCGGGCTCAACGACTCGGGCGGGGCGCGCATCCAGGAGGGGGTGGTGTCGCTCGGCGGCTACGCCGACATCTTCCTGCGCAACACGCTGGCCTCGGGGGTGGTGCCGCAGATCAGCGCCATCCTGGGCCCGTGCGCGGGCGGGGCGGTCTACTCGCCCGCCATCACCGACTTCATCTACATGGTGCAGGGGACGAGCTACATGTTCGTCACCGGCCCCAACGTGGTGAAGACGGTGACGCACGAAGACGTGACCATGGAGGAGCTGGGGGGCGCGGCCACGCACGCGGCCAAGAGCGGGGTGGCGCACTTCGCCTGCCGGAGCGAGCTGGAGTGCCTGCACCGCATCCGCCACCTGCTGGAGTTCATCCCCCAGAACAACCAGGAAGACCCGCCGCGCCGCCCCACCGACGACCCGGCGGACCGCGCCGACGAGGAACTGCTGGACGTGGTCCCCGACCATCCCAGCAAGCCGTACGACATGCACGACGTCATCCGCCGCGTGGTGGACGACGGCGAGTTCTACGAGGTGCACGCCGACTACGCGGGGAACCTGCTGGTGGGGTTCGCGCACGTGGGCGGGCACGCGGTGGGGATCGTGGCCAACCAGCCGGCGGTGCTGGCGGGGGTGCTGGACATCGACGCCAGCGTGAAGGGGGCGCGCTTCGTCCGCTTCTGCGACGCCTTCAACGTGCCGCTCCTCACTTTCGAGGACGTGCCGGGCTTCCTCCCCGGGGTGGCGCAGGAGCACGGGGGGATCATCCGCCACGGCGCCAAGCTCCTCTACGCCTTCTGCGAGGCCACCGTGCCCAAGGTGACCATCATCACCCGCAAGGCGTACGGCGGGGCGTACGACGTGATGAGCAGCAAGCATATCCGCGGCGACGTCAACTACGCCTGGCCCACGGCGGAGATCGCGGTGATGGGAGGGAAGGGGGCGGTGGAGATCCTCTACCGGCGCGACATCGCGGGGGCGGACGACCCAGCGGCGGTGGCGGCGGAGCGGCAGCGCGAGTACGAGGGGCGCTTCGCGAACCCGTTCGCGGCGGCGGCGCGCGGCTACGTGGACGACGTGATCGACCCGCGCGAGACGCGGGCGCGGGTGGTGAGCGCGCTGGACATGCTGCGCAACAAGCGCGACTCCAATCCCCCCAAGAAGCACGGCAACATCCCGCTGTAGCCGATACATTAGATTGTCGATCGGTGAGGCCAACCACGCGAGACCGGAAGGAACGATGCAACGGCTGATCATCTCCGATCCGAAGGTGATGATGGGGAAGCCCGTCGTCGCCGGCACGCGCATCACGGTTGAGCTGATCCTCGAGAAGCTCGCCGCGGGTGAGCAGGTCGATCAGCTCCTGGACGAACACCCCCGCCTGACGCGCGCCGGTGTCTACGCTGCTCTGGCGTTCGCCGCGGAGGCGTTGCGGGCCGATGTCGTCTATCCGGCGCCCGGGGCAGCCGCTTGATCTTCGTCTGCGACGAGGGTGTGGACCGTACCATCGTCCTCCGCCTGCGCGAGGATGGGCACGATGTGCTGTACGTGGCAGAGATGGCACCTGGCATCCCGGACGAGGAGGTGTTGCGCGAGGCGAACGCGCGCGGTGCGATCCTGGTCACGCTCGACAAGGACTTTGGTGAGCTGGTGTTCCGACTGGGTCGGGCCACGCACGGAGTCCTCCTGATTCGACTGCAGGCAAGCTCCACGGAGGAGCGCGCCCTTCGCGTTGTGGCACTTGTACGCTCTCACGAAGACGAACTGCCCGGCGCCTTCACGGTGCTCTCGGCGTCCAAGGTGAGGATTCGCAAACATGGGTGATGCTACCCGTCGACGGCTTGCTGTGCGGGCGGCGCTCGCCGCTCTCGTGATGCTGGGTGCGTGCGACCGCGGGGGGCGAGCGCCCGCGTGCGACGCGGAGGAGACGCGCGCCCTGGCCGCCCAGCGCGGGCTCAGCGCCATCGCCCTGCGCGGCGGGAGCCGCGAGGTGCCGGGACGCCCCGACCTGCTCGTCACCTCGGGGAACGACACCCTGCGCTTCCGCACCCGCGGGCCGGAGGTGCTGATGACCAGCGGGCAGGAGCAGTTCGTCGCCACGCTGGCCGAGGTCGCCACCACGGGCGAGGAGGAGGGCGGCTGGAGCTGCAGCGCGGACCTCATCGCCGTGAACATGACCACGCCCAGCCGCTCGCTGCCGCGCGTGCCGATCAGCTACACCTCCGTCCGCGGCGAGGGCGGGAGCCACGAGGTGTTCGTGCAGGTGCGCGCGGACCTGATGCGCCCGCAGGGACCCTGAGATGGCCCGCCGGCTGGTGGACCTCAGCCACACGGTGGAGCACGGGCTGGTGACGCTCAAGGGCTTTCCCGCGCCCGTCATCTGCGACTATCTGAGCCGCGACGACTCGCGGGCCGTGTACGCCGAGGGGACCGAGTTCCACATCGGCCGCATCGACATGATCGCCAACACGGGCACCTACGTGGACAGCCCGTTCCACCGCTACGCCGATGGCCGCGACCTCTCCGAGCTGCCGCTGGAGTGGCTGGCCGACCTGGAGGGCGTGGTGGTGCGCGCCGAGGGTGCCGGGCGCGCGGTGGACCGTGACGCCTTCGCGGGGCTGGACGTGCGCGGGAAGGCCGTGCTGGTGCACACCGGCCACGCCCGCCACTGGGGAGGCGAGCGCTACTTCGAGGGGCACCCGTACCTCACCCGCGCCGCGGCGGAGCACCTGCGCGACGCCGGCGCGCGGCTGGTGGGGATCGACTCGCTGAACATCGACAGCACGGACGATCCCGCCCGCCCCGTGCACTCCATCCTCCTCCGCGCCGACATCCCCATCTGCGAGCACATGCGGGGACTGGAGGCGCTCCCGGACGCCGGCTTCCGCTTCTTCGCCGTCCCCGTGAAGGTGAAGGCGTTCGGCACCTTTCCCGTGCGGGCGTTCGCCGCGGTGTGACTCCGGCCCTTGTCACGATCGACCGGGTCGGGCATTATGAACGGTGACGATTCGTCCCGTTCCACCCGCAACCCGGGAGCCGCCATGCGCCGACGTCTCGTGATACCGATGGTCCTTCCGCTCTTCGCGCTCACGCCTGCGGGCGCGGCGGCCCAGGACCCGGAGCCCGACGAGCGGCTCGCCGGCGTGGCCGCGACCGCGACGGTGGCGCGGGTCCTCGCCCTGCCGCGGCTCTATGATGGGAGCGCCGTGAGCCTGCGGGGCGTGCTCCGCTGGCACGGCGACGACCTGGTGCTCCACGCCTGGGCCGAGGATCCGACGGGAGTGCGCCTGGTGCGCGCGGCGGCCGACACCATGACGGTGCGGGAGGGTGCGTGGGTGATCGCCGCCGGCGTCTTCCGCGCAATGCCCGGGGGCCGGCAGGGCGGGTACCTGGAGGCAGCGCGCCTGTCGCCGCCCGAGGCGATCACAACTGGGCACCGCGGGGGTGGCGGCCACCCGGCCGCGGTGCTGGTCGACGGCCGGTGCGCCTCCACGGGCCTCCGTCCTCCCTGCGCCTGCAACGGGATCAGCCCGGACCTCACTCCCGCGGACATCATCGCCATCCGGATCGTGAAGGGCCACAGGGCGGCGCGCCTGGGGTGTGCCGACGGCGTGGTCGTCGTCACCACCCGGCGGCGCGGCCGCGGCGAGCGGTAGGCACGCGAGCAGCCTTGACCGCCCCGGCGGCGGCTCCTATCCTGCGTTCGGCGGGCGCCGCCCGCGCTGCGTTCTCCCTCCCGCCGCCTTCGCCGCACCCCGCCTTTTTCCGCAGGAGCCTTCCATGGAACCCCGATCCCCCCTCGAGCCCGGCGGGGAAGTCCTCCGCATCGTGCGCACGACCCCGATCGAGCCGCGCACCGCCGAGCAGGAGCGCGAGCTGGCCCAGCGCCTGGCCGCCGAGCGGCCGGCCGTGGTGCTCTCGGCCAGCGACCTCCACATGGCCGCCGGGCGCGACCCCCGCACCGGGAACTTCCCGATCACGGAGAACTTCTACGAGGACGAGGCGTTCGCGCGCTGGCTGCGTACCACGGCGGACGGGCTGGACGGCCCGGCGCTGCTGGTGCTGAACGGCGACACCTTCGACTTCCTGCGCATCACCTCGGTGCCGCGGACCGATGCGGAGATCACGCGCTGGCAGGCGTGGCTGCGCCGGCTGGAGGTGGACCATCCGCGCGAGCAGCTGGCGGTGAACCGCACCGAGCGCCGCTTCGGCCTCAAGACGCACGACTACCGCACCGTGTGGAAGCTGCGGCTGATCGCGGAGGGGCATCCGGGCTTCTTCGGCGCGCTGGCGGAGTGGCTGGGCGGCGGGCACACGCTGCTGGTGGTCAAGGGGAACCACGACGTGGAGCTGCACTGGCCGCTGGTGCGCCAGGCCCTGCGCGACCTGCTGGTGCAGCACGGCGCGCCGGTGGCCGCGGCGCAGGAGCGGGTGGGGTTCGTGGAGGACGGCCTGGCGGTGGGCAACGTCTGGATCGAGCACGGCCACCGCTTCGAGGCGATGACGGCGGTGGATGGGCCGCCGGTGCTCCCCGGCACTGAGGAGATCAGGCTGCCGATCGGCTCGTTCATCAACCGCTACTTCATCAACCGCATCGAGACGCTGGACCCCTTCCTCGACAACATCCGCCCGGTGAACCACGCGCTGGTGGCGCTGCTGCGGCGCTATCCGCTCTCCATCGTGGGGACGTACTTCCGCGCCTGGAAGCTGGTCTGGAAGGCCATCCGTCCGCTGCGGCTGAACACGCCGGTGATCCTCATCTTCCTGGGGCTGATGGTCCCGGTGCTCTCCCTGGCGGTGGTCGCGGCCGCGTTCATGTTCCCCGACTTCAGGCACGCGCTGCAGCGGCTCATCCCCGGGCGCGCCTGGGTGGAGCGCACGGTGGCGGCGCTGGGCATCGCCTTCCCCCTCCTCCTGCCGTACCTGGCGGGAGCGGCGCGGCAGCTGTGGCGCGAGGTCCGGCGCCTGTTCTTCCCGTCGCGGCGCGACGACGAGTACGTGGAGGGGGCCCGCGAGGCGCTGCGCCACGCCTTCCCGAACGGCGGCGGCTTCGAGCGGGTGTACGCGGTGATGGGCCACACGCACGACCCGCGCGCCGTGGCGGTGGAGAACGCCGGCACCGAGGCGGTCTACCTCAACGACGGCACCTGGATCGCCATCTGGCCGCAGGACCGCCCCGACCTGGTGGGGCGCGTGGTGCGCTCCTTCGTCCGCTTCGACCGCGGCGACTCCGGCGAGTACGCGCACGCCTCGCTGGTCTGGGACGACGCGGCCGGCGCCGCGCGCGATGCGGCCATCATGATCCCGGCGGATGACTGGAACCGGCGCCGCGTGTTGCGCGAGGCCGAGCTCCCCGCCGCGGGCGAGGTGCAGATCGCCCTCCCCGTCGTGGCGCGCTGAACGCATCTCATC
>DASUNK010000549.1:0-8394 GCA_036277195.1 Longimicrobiaceae bacterium
CCCGCGGCCGGGCACCCGCGCGACCGCACGGGCGAGCTCCGCCGGAAGATCCAGGCGCTCCAGGCCGAGCTGGGCGAGCTGGACCCGCTGGAGCGCGAGGCCGACGAGATGCTGCGCATGGTGGAGCGCGCCCGCCTCCCCAGCCGCATCGCCGCGGTGGCGCGGCGCGAGGCGGACCGGCTGCGCTCCGCCAGCACCACCGCCTCCGAGGCCTCGGAGATCCGCCTCTACCTGGAGGCGCTGGCGGCCGTCCCCTGGAGCCGCCGCGCGGAGGGGGCGGTGGACGTGCAGGCGGTGGAGCGCGCCATCGACGAGGAGCACCTGGAGCTGGACGAGCCCAAGCAGCGCCTGCTGGAGGTGGTGGCGGTGGCCGAGCTGCGCGGCGACCTGCGCGGCCCCATCCCCTGCCTGGTGGGCCCGCCGGGGGTGGGGAAGCGCACCCTGGCCACCGCGGTGGCGCGGGGGCTGGGGCGCCCGCTGGTGCGGCTGGAGCTGGGCGGCCGCGGCGAGGGGCAGCTGGTGGGCACCCGCCGCACCCGCAGCGGCGCGCAGATGGGGAAGCTCATGTCGCTCATCCGCGACGCCGGGGTGCGCAACCCCGTCTTCCTGCTGGAGGAGATGGACGAGGTGGGGCTGGGGAACGTGGAGGGCGACCCGGTGGAGGCGCTGGAGGAGACGCTCGACCCCGACAACCGCGAGGAGTTCACCGACCGCTACCTCGACGTCCCCTTCGACCTCGCCGAGGTCTTCTTCATCGGCACCGCCGCGGACTTCTACCGCATTCCGCGCGACCTGCGCGACTACTTCATCGAGATCCGCATCGCCGGCTACACCCCCGAGGAGAAGATCACCATCGCCCGCGAATGGCTCCTTCCGCGCATCGTGGAGGAGCACGGCCTCAAGCCGGAGGAGGTGGAGGTCGCCGACGAGACCCTCCTCTTCCTCACCCGCGGCTACGCGCGCGACGCCGGGGTGGGGAACCTGCGCCGCTCGCTCGCCTCGCTGATGCGCTACCTGGCGCGCACCCGCTCCGAGGCGGGTGGCGCGGCGAAGCGGACGGTGACCCCCGAGCTGATCGAGGAGGTGCTGGGCTACCCGCGCTACGCGGGGATGCCGGCTGAGAGCGCGCCCGAGGTGGGGGTGGTGACCGGGCTGGCGTGGACGGCGTCGGGGGGCGAGCTGATGTTCATCGAGGCGCTGAAGATGCCCGGCACCGGGCGGCTGATCATCACCGGGCTGCTGGGCGACGTGATGCGCGAGTCGGTGAACGCGGCGTACAGCTACGTGCGCTCGCGGGCGGAGGAGCTGGGGATCGAGCAGGACGCCTTCGGCGAGTTCGACATCCACGTGCACTTCCCGGTGGGCGCCACCCCCAAGGACGGCCCCTCGGCGGGGGCGGCGGTGGTGCTGGCCATCGCCTCGTCGCTGGCGGAGCGGCCGGTGCGGCACGACGTGGCGATGACGGGCGAGGTGACGCTGCGGGGGAAGATCCTGGAGATCGGGGGGGTGAAGGAGAAGATCCTGGCGGCGTACCGGGCGAGCATCACCGAGGTGATCCTCCCCACCGGCAACCAGCGCGACCTGCGCGACGTCCCCGAAGACGTGCGGGCGGGGATGACCTTCCGCTTCGTGGACCGGATGGACGAGATCTTCGCCATCGCGCTCCTCGAGCAGCCCTCGCGCCCCCGCGCGGTCGAGGAGGGCGAGGAAGAGCCGGGCCGCGCACCGGCGGACCGGCAGGCGGCGGAGTCGGCGTAGCGAGTGCGAAAGTGCGAGAGTGCGAGAGCGCCGGGGGACCGGGCACTTTCGCACTTCCGCACTTCCGCACTTTCGCACTGCCGGACGCAGTCCGGCCCCTACGACCCCGACCCGAGCATTCCGCCGCGGCGGACGGTGTCGGTGGGCACCGGCGGCGGCGGGGGCGGCTCGTCGTCGGCGCGGACCGCGGCTTCCTGCACGCGCACCTCGGGCTCGGTGGGGCCGGTGCCGGAGCACGCCGCGGCGAACAGGGCCAGGAGGGCCGCCAGGAGGGGGGTGGTGGTCTTGCGGAGCATGGTGGTTTCTCCTCGTCGAGGGGGGCGCGATGCCTCCCGCCGGCCGGCGGGTGCCCTTCGCGAGGAGAAAGCTCGGCGGCGCCCCGCACGGCCCCGGCACCGCCGCCGCACGCGCGCCGCACACCCTCACATAGCTCCGAAACGGCCGTAGACGACCCCGCGGCCGCAGCCATTGAGACTTCCTGTAAGCATCTGGAAAACAGCGACTTGCGCGAATGCCGCCGGTCCCAGTACCGTTGGGGGATAATGGCAACACCCACAGACGGACCGGGAGCGATTCATGGGCACGACTCGAGAGCTGTACCTCCGCACGCTGGGCCATCCCCTCCTCCACGCCGCGGGCGCGCCCGTGCGGGCGCTGCGCCGCAAGAAGGATCTCGCGCTGCTGGTCTACCTGCGCCTGGAGGGCGGGCGGATGCACCCGCGCGGCCTCCTGGCCACCCTCCTCTGGGGGGAGAGCACGGAAAGCCGCGCGCGCCACTCGCTCACCCAGGCGCTCGGGCGCCTGCAGCGGGTGCTGGGCCCGGGCGCGCTGCTGCTGGAGGGCGACGCGGTCTCGTGGCAGGGACGGCTGCCGTGCGACGCGGAGGTGCTGCTGGCGGGCGATCCCGCCCACCCGGAGGTGGACGACGCGCTGGCGGTGTACGCGGGAGACTTCCTGGCGGGCTTCGCCCCCGGGCGGGGGGCGGCTGACTTCGAGGGTTGGGCGGAGCGCACCCGGGCGGAGCTGCGGGGCGCGGCGCTGCGCCTGCTGGAGGAGCGCGGCCGGGCCGCCGAGGAGGCGTGCGCCTGGGAGCGCGCCCGCGCCATCGGCGAGCGCGCGGTGGAGATCGACCCCGTCTGGGAGCAGGGCCGCCGGCGGGTGATGCGCGCGCTCCTCGCCCGCGGCGAGCAGGCCGGCGCGCTGCGCTACTACCAGGCGTTCGCGGAGTGGCTGGCGGAGGAGCTGGGCGCCGCGCCCGACCCGGACACCCGCGCCCTCGCCGAGCGGCTGCTGGCCGCGCCTGCGCGTCTCCCCGCCCTGCCCCGCGCGCGCCCCTCCCCGCGCCGCGCGCGCGAGTGGCTGCACCGCCTGTCCGGGCCGGGAACCACGCTCCCGGCGCTGCTCGCGCAGGCGGCGCCGCTACTCCTCTGCCTCCTGCTCGTCGCCGCCGCCCCCCTCGCGGCGGGCGCCGAAGCGGTCCACCAGCCCCAGCACCCACGCCACCAGCAGCACGGCGACGGCTGCGGCCACCAGCACGCGGCGCTCCAGCGCCATCCCCGCCAGCAGCAGCGCCGCGCCGGCGAAGAAGAGGAGCACCCGCACGTCCAGGAAGCGCTCGGGACGGCCGGGGCGGCCGCGGCGGAGGAAGATCACCCCCCGCCCTCCCGGTCCAGGAAGCGCGCCACGCCGGCCTTCAGGTCGTCCGTCATCCGCGCCGCCACGTTCACGTCCGCGCCGGCGCGGAGGGCGGCTTCGAACCCCATGGCGTCGGTGAGGTAGAGGAGGCGCTTGGTGAGCTGCACCGCCGAGGCGCTCCGCTCCGCCAGCTCCGCCAGGAAGGCGCTCGCCTCGGCCTCGAACGCCTCTTCCGCGAAGACGTGGTTCACCAGCCCCACGCGCTCGGCCTCGGCGGCGTCGAGGGTGTGCCCGCGCACCACCAGCTCGAAGGCGCGCTTCTCCGCCACGCTGCGGCGCAGGATCGCCATCACCATGGCCGGCACGAAGCCGATCTTCACCTCCGGGTAGCCGAAGCGCGCATCGGCCGAGGCGAGCACCAGGTCGCACGCGGTGGCGAGGCCGCACCCGCCGGCCAGCGCCCGCCCGCGCACGCACGCCACCACCGGCTTGCGCATCCGCCGGGGGAGGAGGAAGAGCTCGGCCAGCGCGTCCACGTCCTCCAGGTTCTCCAGCACCGAGGCCTGCGCCATCCGCTGCAGCGACGATAGGTCCGCGCCGGCGCAGAAGTCCTGCCCCGCCCCGCCGAGCGCCACCACGCGCACGGCGGGGTCGTCGTCCGCGCGCCGCAGGGCGTCCTTGAGCGCCGCCACCAGCGCCGCGTCGAGCGCGTTCCGCTTCTCCGGGCGGTTGAGGGTCAGGCGGAGGACGGCGCCCTCGCGGGCGGCCAGGAGGGGGGTGGGATCGGCCATCAGCGCCCGCGCAGCGCGTCCGCCGCGACGGCGTCGGGGACGTCGATCTCCAGGCGCAGCATGGCGGTGGAGAGCACCTTCCCCTGCGCGTCGGTCTTGAGCGACACGGTGCCGCCGCCTCCCAGCGCCTGGTGGAGGAGGAAGTTGAGGGCCTCCAGGTTGGGGAGCTCGAAGCGCTCCACCGGGCCCAGGACGATGCCGCGGAAGTGCTCGCGCACCCGCTCCACGGTGAGCTGCTCCACCAGGTGCGGGTAGTACTCGGGCTTGAGGGCGATGACGCCCACGTTGGCGGTGTCGCCCTTGTCGCCGGAGCGGGCGTGGGCCAGGTGCAGGAGGCGGATGCGCGCCATTCCCAAGTGCGAAGTGCGAAGTGCGAAGTGCGAAGTGCGCGCCCGTTGCCGCGGCGTCAGTCCGTGGGCGTCTTGGCGCGGGCGAAGAGGGCGGTGCCCGCCACGATGGCGGCGATCACCAGCACCACCACGGCCACGCCGATCTGCCCCAGGAAGATCAGCAGGACGGCGGCCAGCACGGCCGCGACGATCAGGACGATCTGGAGTGCCGACGCGCCCCGGTTGTCCATGGAACCAAGCTCCGTCCGGCGTGGGAGAGTGCGGATTGTCCGCCCGGACGGCTTGCAAACGCTGCGCCGGACAAACGAAACCGCGCCGGCGGCTGCCGGCGCGGGCGCGACCCACCCCACCCGGGGGGTCCGGCGGTGGGCCCCCTGCGACGTCCGGCCGCCCGCGGGGGACGGTCTCAGTCGTCGTGCAGGAACGACATCAGCGCGCCGCCCAGCAGGGCCGCCACGAGGAAGAGGATCGGGAGCCCGATCAGCCCGTACCCCGCGGACACGACGACGCCGACGACGACCACCGCGAGCAGCAGGACCGCCACCCACGGCGTGAGCTGCACCGCATGCATCGCGCTACCTCCCGGGACGCGCGGGTGAAACTACGCGTCCCATCGCGAAGATAGGGAAGCCGTCCCGCGCGCACAACCCAACACCTGGCGCCGCACTTCGCACTTCGCACTTCGCACTTCGCACTTCGCACTTCGCACTTCGCACTGCCGTTCACGCGTGGTAGTTCGGCGCCTCGCGGGTGATCACCACGTCGTGCGGGTGCGACTCGCGCAGGCCCCCGCCGGTGATGCGCATGAACTGCGGCGCGCTGCGCAGCTCCGCCAGGTCGCGGCATCCCAGGTACCCCATCCCCGAGCGCAGCCCCCCCACCAGCTGGTAGAGGGTGTCCGACGCCGCCCCGGTGTACGGCACCCGCCCCTCGATCCCCTCCGGGACGAACTTGCGCGCGTCGCCCCCCTCCTGGAAGTAGCGGTCCGCCGACCCCTCCTGCATCGCCCCCAGGCTCCCCATCCCCCGCACCGTCTTGAAGCGCCGTCCCTCCAGCAGGAAGCTCTCGCCGGGGCTCTCCTCCGTCCCCGCCAGCATGGAGCCCATCATCACCGAGTGCGCGCCGGCCGCCAGCGCCTTCACCACGTCGCCGGAGTACTTGATCCCCCCGTCGGCGATCACCGGCACCCGGCCGGCGGCGCCCTCCACCGCGTCGAGCACCGCCGTCAGCTGCGGCACGCCCACCCCCGTCACCACCCGGGTGGTGCAGATGGAGCCCGGCCCCACCCCCACCTTCACCGCGTCCACCCCGCGCTCCACCAGCGCCTCCGCCCCCTCGCGCGTGGCCACGTTCCCGGCCACCAGCTGCGTGTCCGGGAAGGCCTCGCGGACGCGCCCCACCGCGTCGAGCACCCCCTCGGCGTGGCCGTGCGCGGTGTCGATCACCAGCACGTCCACCCCCACCGCCACCAGGGCGCGGGCACGGTCCAGGTCGCGCCGGGGGTGCGCGCCGAGGGCCGCGCCCACGCGCAGGCGCCCCTGCTCGTCCTTGCAGGCGTTGGGAAACTGCTGCCGCTTGCGGATGTCCTTCACGGTGATGAGCCCGCGCAGCACGCCCGCCTCGTCCACCACCGGGAGCTTCTCGATGCGGTGCCGGTGCAGGACGACCGTCGCCTCCTCCAGCGAGGTCCCCACCGGCGCGGTCACCAGCCGCTCCCCGCCCGTCATCAGCTCGTGGATCGGGCGCTCCAGGTCGGTCTCGAACTGCAGGTCGCGGTTGGTGATGATCCCCACCAGCTTCCCCCCGTCGTGCACCACGGGGACGCCGCTGACGGAGAAGCGCTCCATCAGCTGGAGCGCTTCGCGGAGGGTGGCGCCGGGGCGGACGGTGACGGGGTCGGCGATCATCCCGCTCTCGGACCGCTTCACCCGGTCCACCTCCGCGGCCTGGCGGTCGATGGACATGTTCTTGTGGACGATCCCGATCCCCCCCTCGCGCGCCATGGTGATGGCCATGCGGCTCTCGGTGACGGTGTCCATGGCCGCCGAGACCAGCGGGACGGCGAGCGAGATGGCGCGGGTGAAGAGCGAGCGGGTGTCGGTGTCGGACGGGTGCACGGGCGAGCGCCGGGGCACCAGCAGCACGTCGTCGAAGGTGAGACCCTCGCCCACGAAGCGGGCGCGGGGCGCGTCGGGACGGTGGTTCATCCAGCCTCCGGGATGCAGCGAGCCCGCCGGTCCCGTGCACCCTCGCGGGGCGCGTGGGCGGGGACGGCGGGCGTCGTTCGTACGTCGCGGGCGACGTTTCGGGGTTCCATGGGGAATGATAGCGAATCGGCCGGGGCGCTGTCAAACCGCGGCGGGCGCGAACCCTGCGGAAGGCGGGGCGGACCCTGCGACCGGCCGAGCCCGTGACCCGAACCGACCGTCTGCCCACCCCGACGCCGCCCGAGCCCCCCGCGCCCGACCCGGTGGAGCCGCGCTGGCGCGAGGAGGTGGCCGAGGTCGAGGCCGAGGCCAGCCGCGCGCCGCGCCCGCACTGGATCCGCTGGATCGTGGTGCTGGCGCTGCTGGGGCTGGCGGTGCACCTCCTCCTCCCCCAGCTGGCGGACCTGCGGCAGACGGCGCGGGTGCTGCGCACGCTGCGCCCCTGGCTGGTGGCGCTGGCGGTGGGAGTGGAGCTGGTGAGCTACGTGGCGCTGGCGTTCATGATGCGGCGCATCGTGGCACTGGCGGGGCAGCTGCTCACCATGAACCGCGCTTTCGGGGTGACGCTGGCGGCCGGGAGCGTGGGGCTGATCGCGGGCGGGCTGGCGGGCATCGGCGGCTCCAGCTACCGCTGGCTGCGCGAGGCGGGGATCCGGCCGGAGGGGGCGCTGCTGGCCGGGTGGCTCCCCACCCTGCTGAACGCGGCCACCATGGCGGTCTTCGCGCTGGTGGGGATGGGGGTGCTGCTGCTGGCGCGGGCGCTGACCGCGGCGCAGGCGGCGGCGTTCGGCATCTCGTTCGGGCTGCTGGCGGGCGCGGCGGGGTTCCTCCTCTGGGCCACCCGCCACCGCGAGGGCGCCAAGCGCATCGCCGCGCGGATGCAGGCGCGGGTGCGGCGCCTCTTCCGCCGCCCCCCCGGGGACCCGGCGCACCTGCACGCCGTCCTCGACCGGCTCTACGACGCCTTCCACGTGCTGCGGGCACGCGGGTGGAAGGGCCCGGTGGTCGGGGCGGTGCTGGGAGTGGTCTTCGACATGACGGCGATGGGGCTGCTCTTCGCGGCGGCGCACAACCCGCTCACGCCGGACAAGCTGCTGGCGGGGTACGCCATCCCCCTGCTGCTGGGGAAGGTGGCGGTGGTGCCGGGGGGACTGGGGGTGGTGGAGGCGATGATGATCGCGCTCTACACCGGCTTCGGGGTGCCGGCCGCCACGGCGGTGACGGTGGTGCTGTCGTTCCGGGTGATCGCCTTCTGGATGCCGAACCTGCTGGGGTTCGGCATCATCCCCCTCCTGCAGATCCCCACCCGCCGCACGGGGAGGGACCTGCCGGGGCCCCCTCCCCCCAACCCCCTCCCCCAACAACCCCTGGGGGAGGGGGAGCACGTCTAGCTCAGGAGCGGATGGTGACGTAGCGCTCCAGGCGCGCCACCTCCGCCTCGTCCACGTACTTGCCGATCTCGCGGCGGAACTGCTCCATCCCCCGGTACGGCCGGTACTCCTCGAACTCGTGCTCCATCCGGTCGCCCACGCCGGGGATCAGCTGGATCTCCTCGCCGCTGGCGGAGTTCAGGTCCAGCGGCTTGAAGAGGTGCGCGTACACCTCGTCGCGCTGCGCCTCGCTCAGCTGGCCGGCGGCCAGCACGCTGTCCAC
>DASUNK010000550.1:0-10733 GCA_036277195.1 Longimicrobiaceae bacterium
CCCCCCCCCCCCCCCCGGCCGGGTTCGCCGCGCGGCGGAACATATGGGGGACGGCGGGTATCTAGCGGCTCTGGCGAGCCGTTTGCGGCCAGACTATCGTTCCCGAATCCCCGTCACCTCCAACCGGAGAGAGCTCCGCACATGAAACGCCTCGTCGTTCCCCTGCTGGCGCTCCTGGCCGTCCCCGCGGCGGCGCAGGAAGTCAGCATTCCGCACACCACCTTCACGCTCCCCAACGGGCTGCGGGTGATCGTGGCGGAAGACCACTCGACGCCGATCGCCTCGGTCAACGTGTGGTACCACGTGGGCTCGGGCTACGAGAAGCCGGGACGCACCGGGTTCGCGCACCTCTTCGAGCACGTGATGTTCGAGGGGAGCAAGAACGTGAAGGAGGGCGACTTCGACAACTTCCTCGAGGCCGCGGGCGCCGCCAACAACGGCAG
Source organism: Longimicrobiaceae bacterium (assembly GCA_036277195.1). Taxonomy (GTDB): domain Bacteria; phylum Gemmatimonadota; class Gemmatimonadetes; order Longimicrobiales; family Longimicrobiaceae; genus Longimicrobium. The sequence continues at coordinate 444 of DASUNK010000550.1, forward strand.
CACCACCACCGACCGCACCAACTACTGGGAGACCGGCCCCTCCAACTTCGTGGAGCTGGCCCTCTGGCTGGAGGCCGACCGCATGGGCGGCCTGCTGGACGCGTTCAGCCCCGACAAGCTCAACGGCCAGCGCGAGGTGGTGAAGAACGAGCGCCGCCAGCGCTACGAGAACGCGCCCTACGGCTCGCTCCCCGAGGTGGCCGCCCCGCTCCTCTACCCGGCCGGGCACCCGTACTCCTGGACCACCATCGGCTCGATGGCGGACCTGGACTCGGCCCGCGTGGACGACGTCAGCGAGTTCTTCCGCACCTACTACGCGCCCAACAACGCCGTGCTCGCCATCGTGGGCGACGTGAACACCGCCCAGGTGCGGCGCCTGGTGGAGCAGTACTTCTCCTGGATCCCCCGCGGCACTCAGGTGCAGCGGCCGAACCTCCCCGTCCCCGCCATCGGCGCCACGCGGTACGTCACCCGCGAGGACCGGGTGACGCTCCCGCAGCTCAGCATGGTGTGGCGCACCGGCCCGCGCTTCTCGCGCGACGAGGCCCCGCTCGACGTGCTGGCCGCGGTGCTGACGCAGGGGAAGAGCTCGCGCCTCAACAAGCGGCTGGTGTACGACGCGCAGACGGCGCAGTTCGTGGCCGCCGGCAACGGCGCCAGCCTCCTCTCCGGCGACCTGTGGCTCACCATCCGCGCCAAGCCCACCGTGGACCTGGACTCCATGGAGGCGGCGGTGGACGAGGAGATCGCCCGCATCGCCGCCGCGCCGCCCTCGGCCGAGGAGCTGCAGCGGGTGATCAACTCGCTGGAGACCTCGTTCGTCTCGCGGCTGGAGACGGTGGAGGGGAAGGCCGACGCGCTCAACGAGTACCTGTACTACTCCGGCCAGCCCGACTTCGCCGCCCAGGACCTGGCCCGCTACCGCGCCGTGACCCCCGCCGAGGTGCAGCGGGTGGCCCGGCAGTACCTCCACCAGAAGAACCGCCTCATCTTCAGCTACGTCCCCCAGGGGCAGACGCAGCTCGCCGCCGAGGAGGGCAGGTGACCATGAGACGATCGATCTCCTTCTTCGCCGGCGCGCTCGCCGCGCTGGCGGCGGCCCCCGCGGCCGCGCAGCCCTTCCCCACCTCGCCGCCCGCGCTGGGACAGGCGCCCACGGCGCGGGTCCCCGTCCCGGTCGTCCGCACGCTGGGGAACGGGGTGAGGGTCATGTACGTGCGCATGCCGGAGCTCCCGGTGGTGCACGCCACCCTGGTGATCCGCGGCGCCGGCTCCACCGACGACCCGGCCGCCCTCCCGGGTCTGGCCTCGTTCACCGCCAACATGCTGGACGAGGGCGCGGGCGGGAAGAGCGCCCTGCAGCTGGCCGACGCGCTGGACCTGCTGGGCGCCAGCCTCTTCACCAGCGCCGGGTGGGACGCGACCCAGGCGGACCTGTACGTGCTGCGCCGCAACCTGCCGTCGGCGCTGGGGCTGATGGCCGACGTGGTGGTGCGGCCGGACTTCCCCGCCAACGAGGTGCAGCGGGTGCGCGACGAGCGCATCACCCAGCTCACCCGGGGGAAGGACGAGCCCACGGTGATCGCGGGGAACGCCTTCCAGGCGCTGGTCTTCGGGGCGCAGCACCCGTACGGGCGCTTCGCCACCGTCGAGGCCACCCGCGGGCTGGAGCGCGACCGGGTGGCGGCCTTCCACGCCGGCGCCTACCGTCCGGAGAACGCCACGCTCATCCTGGTGGGCGACGTGGACGCCAACAGCCTGCACGCCGCGGTGGAGCAGGCCTTCGGCGCCTGGCGGGCGGGTGGGACGGCCCCGGGGCAGGCGCCGGCGGTGAACGCGCCGACCATCGACCGCACCACGGTGTACCTGATCGACAAGCCGGGCGCGGCGCAGTCCGAGATCCGCATCGGCCACGCCGGCGTGGCGCGCGACCACCCGGACTACTTCGCCCTGCAGGTGCTGAACACGCTGCTGGGCGGCTCGTTCACCAGCCGGCTCAACAACAACCTGCGCGAGACCCACGGGTGGACGTACGGCGCCCGCTCGGGCTTCTCCATGCGCAAGGGCGCCGGGCCCTTCACCGCGCAGGCGGGGGTGCAGACGGCGGCCACCGACAGCGCGCTGGTGGAGTTCTTCAAGGAGCTCAACCGCATCCGCACCGAGCCGGTGGGCGCGGACGAGCTGGACAAGGCCAAGCGCTACGTGGCGCTGGGCTTCCCGCGGGCGTTCGAGACCACCTCGGCGGTGGCGGGGCAGCTCGCCACGCTGGTGACCTACGGGATCGAGCCCTCCTTCTTCGACACCTTCGTGCAGCGGGTGATGGCGGTGACCCCGCAGGACGTGCAGCGGGTGGCCAACCAGCACGTGCGTCCCGGCGCGTCGGTGGTGGTGGTCGTGGGCGACCGGCAGGCCATCGAGGCCGCCCTCCGCGCCGCCAACGTGGGGCCGGTGGAGATCCGCGAGGTGAGCGAGTTCGTGCGCGAGTGAGCGCCGGCCGCGCTCGCAACGGCGGGGGCGGGGTCCTCAGGGGCCCCGCCCCCGCCGCGTCTTGCCCCGGGCCGGGGCGCCCCCTATTCTTCCCGCCCCTGTTCCGAGGCCGGCCCACGCCAGACCGCACCGATGCCGGACGCGTTCACGAACGGCTCTCCCCTGATGATCCTCGCCGGCTCGGCCAACCAGCCGCTGGCCGCCGAGATCGCGCAAGCCCTGCAGATCCCCCTGGCCGACGTGACGCTGCGGCGCTTCGCCGACGGCGAGCTCTTCGTGCGCATCGACGAGAACGTCCGCGGGCGCGACCTGTTCATCGTGCAGAGCACCATGCCGCCGGCCGAGAACGTCATGGAGCTGCTGCTGATGATCGACGCGGCGCGGCGGGCCTCGGCGGCGCGCATCAACGCCGTCATCCCCTACTTCGGCTACGCCCGGCAGGACCGCAAGGACCAGCCGCGCGTGGCCATCGGCGCCAAGCTCTTCGCCAACATGATCGTGACGGCGGGCGCCGACCGCGTGCTCTCGGTGGACTTCCACCAGCACCAGCTGCAGGGCTTCTTCGACATCCCGGTGGACCACCTCTACGCGGCCCCGGTGTTCACCGGCTACTTCCGCGAGAAGGGGCTGACCAACCTGGCGGTGGTGTCGCCCGACGTGGGCTCGGCCAAGATGGCGCGCGGCTTCGCCAAGCGGCTGGGCGCCACCATGGGGATCATCGACAAGCGCCGCCCCACGGCCAACGTGGCCGAGGTGATGAACGTCATCGGCGACGTCGAGGGGAAGGACTGCCTGCTGACCGACGACATGATCGACACCGCCGGCACCATCGCCGAGGCGGCGGTGGCGCTGAAGAACCGGGGGGCGCGCGACGTGTACGCCTGCGCCACCCACGCGCTCTTCTCGGGGCCCGCGGTGGAGCGGCTGGCGAACGCGCCCTTCCGCGAGGTGGTGGTCACCAACACGGTGCCCGTCCCCGAGGAGAAGCGCTTCCCCGCGCTCACCGTGCTCTCCGTGGCGGAGCTACTGGCCCGCGCAGTGCACTTCACCCACTCCAACGAGTCGGTGAGCTCGCTCTTCGAGACCGCCTGAGGGCGGCCTGCACCCGAGAAGGAGGGACCCACGATGGCCGTTTCCCTGAACGCATCCCGCCGCACCGAGCACGGCAAGGGCGTGGCGCGCAAGCTCCGCGGCTCGGGCCGCGTCCCCGCCGTGGTCTACGGCCACGGCGACCAGACGGAGGCGCTCTCGCTCGACGCGCACGAGCTGGAGCGCCTCCTCTCCACCATCAGCGTGGACAACACCCTCATCAACCTGGACGTGGAGGGCGGCCGGCGCGACGTGCTCATCCGCGAGGTGCAGATGCACCCCTTCAAGCCCGAGGTGCTGCACGTGGACTTCATCCAGGTGCACGCGGGCGAGCCGATCGAGCTGCAGGTGCCGGTGCGGGTGGTGGGCACCCCGCGGGGCGTGCTCGACGAGGGCGGGGTGCTCGACCAGATCATCTACGACCTGGAGATCAAGTGCCTTCCCCGCCACATCCCCGAGGTGGCCGAGGTGGACGTGTCGGGGCTGGGGATCGGCGAGTCGGCGCGCGTGCGCGACGTGCAGATCCCGAACGTGACGATCCTCAACGACGAGGAGCAGGCCATCGCCACGGTGCTGGCACCCACGGTGCACGCGGTGGAGGAGCCGGCCGCCGCCGAGGCGGCGCCGGAGCCCGAGGTCATCCGCGAGCGCCGCGGCGACGAGGAGGCGTAGACGGGCCTCCTCGCCGGGCTGCGGGCCCTGCTCGGCGGCGCGGAGGGGTCCGTGGCCGGCCTCAAGGTGGTGGTGGGGCTGGGGAACCCCGGCCGCGAGTACGCCGCCACCCGGCACAACGCCGGGTGGTGGCTGGTGGACGCGCTGGCCGAGGCCTGGGGCTTCGGCCGCTTCCGCCAGGAGAAGAACGCCGCCGTGGCCAGCGGCCGGGTGGAGCCGCACGCCGTCCGCCTGATCAAGCCCCTCACCTACATGAACCGGAGCGGCTCGGCGCTCCTCCCCATCGCCCGCATGCAGGCGGTGGACGTCACCCGCGACCTGCTGGTGGTGGTGGACGACGTGGCGCTGGAGCCGGGGCGGGTGCGCTTCCGCCCGAGCGGGAGCGCCGGCGGTCACAACGGGCTCAAGTCGGTGGAGCAGGCGCTGGGGACGCGCGACTACCCGCGCCTGCGCCTGGGGGTGGGCGCCAAGCCGCCCCACTTCGACCTGGCGGACTGGGTGCTCTCCCCCGCGCCGAAGGCGGACCGGAAGGCCATCGAGGCGCTCTTCCCCGAGCTGGCCGACGCGGTGCGCCTGTGGATGGACGAGGGCGTCGAGGCCGCGATGAACCGCTACAACCGCTAGCGCTCCGGCGGCGGGGCGGGGGAGCGGAGTTTGCGTGAGGGGCGGGCGCACCGGCGGCCGCCCCTCGCCCGTTTCGGGGAGCGGCCAGGCTTCCGCCGCAGCCCCGGACACCCGATGACGCTGACGGACCTTGCCTGGCTGGCGTGGCCGCTGGGGCTGCTGGCCCTCGGCTCCGCCTTCGTGCTCCTCGTCCGCGTGCAGCGCCACCCCATGGGGAACGAGGCGCTGCGCGAGCTGGCGCTCCAGATCCAGGGCGGCGCCATCGCCTTCCTCCGCCGCCAGTACGGCTGGCTGGCCGCCTTCGTGGCCGTGGGCGCGGGCGCGCTCTGGCTGGCCATCAACTGGCAGACGGCGCTCGCCTTCGTGCTGGGCGCCTTCGCCTCGATGCTGGCGGGGGTGCTCGGCATCCTCGCCGCCACCCGCGCCAACGTGCGCGCCGCCGAGGCCGCCCACTCCTCGGGGCGCGAGCTGGCGCTCCGCATCGCCTTCGACGGCGGCGCCGTCACCGGGCTGGCGGTGGGCGGGCTGGGGCTGCTGGGGATCGGCCTCTTCTACTTCGCCCTCATCTACCTGCAGCAGGCCTGGCTGGCGGAGGAGTACGTCCGCTTCGCCGAGATCCTCTCCGGCTTCGCGCTGGGGGCATCGGGGATCGCGCTCTTCACCCGCGTGGGCGGCGGCGTCTTCACCAAGGCGGCCGACGTGGGCGCGGACCTGGTGGGGAAGGTGGAGGCGGGGATGCCCGAGGACGACCCGCGCAACCCCGCCGCCATCGCCAACCACGTGGGCGACGCGGTGGGCGACACGGCCGGGATGGGCGCGGACCTCTTCGAGAGCTACGTGGGATCGGTGGTGGCGGCCGTGGTGCTGGGCGCCACCGCGCCGCTCTTCACCTCGGGCGACCAGCGGATGGCGGCCGTGGCGCTCCCGATCCTGGCCGCCATGCTGGGGCTGCTCGCCTCGGCCGTGGGGCTGGTGCTCCTCCGCGCCCTGGGCCGGGCGCGGCCGGTGAAGACGCTGCGCCTGGTGGCGCTCGCCACCTCGGGGCTCTTCGTGGTGATGGCCTTCGCGGTGGTGTGGGCGCTGGGGTTCGACCTGGAGGACGCCGCCACCGGCCGCGTCTTCCGCCCGATGGGGCCGTTCTGGGCGCTGCTGGCGGGCGCGGTGGCCGCCGGTGGGGTGGGGCTGGCCACGGAGCTGTACACCACGGGGCGTCCCGCCCGGCGGCTGGTGCGCGCGGCGGAGGGCGGCCCCGCCACCAGCATCATCTCGGGGCTGGCGGTGGGACTGGAGTCCACCGCCGTGCCGGTGCTCCTGCTGGGGGCCGCGGTGTGGGTGTCGTACTTCGCCGCCGGGCTCTACGGCATCGGCCTGGCCGCCGTGGGGATGCTCTCCACCGTGGCGCTCAACATGACGGTGGACGCCTACGGCCCGATCGCCGACAACGCCAGCGGGCTGGCGCGGATGAGCCACCTGGGCACGCAGGCGCGCCAGGTGACGGACGAGCTGGACGCCGCCGGCAAGACCACCGCGGCCATCGGCAAGGGGCTGGCGGCCGCCTCGGCCACGCTCACCGCGCTGGCGCTCTTCTCCGCCTTCGCCGCCAGCGTGGGGCTGCAGGCGGTGGACCTGGCCGACCCCGAGGTGCTGGTCGGGCTGCTGCTCGGCGGGCTGGTGCCGGTGTTCGTCGCCTCGCTCGCGCTCACGGCGGTGGGACGCGCCGCGCGGCGGATGGTGGAGGAGGTGCGCCGCCAGCTCCGCGAGATCCCGGGGATCATGGAGGGGACCACGCCGCCGGACTCGGCGCGCTGCGTGGACATCTCCACCCGGGCGGCGCTGAGGGCGATGGTGGCGCCGGGGGTGATCGGGCTGGTGGTGCCGCTGCTGGTGGGGCTGCTGGTGGGGGTGGACGCGCTGGCGGGGGTGCTGGCGGGGGCCACGGTCACCGGCGTGCTGCTGGCGCTCTTCATGGCCAACGCCGGCGGCGCGTGGGACAACGCCCGCAAGCAGCTGGAGCTGAGCGGGCACGCCGAGCGCGACCCGGCCGTGCACGTGGCCTCGGTGGTGAGCGACGCGGTGGGCGACCCGCTCAAGGACGTGGCGGGTCCGGCCATGAACATCCTGGTGAAGCTGATGGCGGTGGTGGCGCTGGTGATCGCGCCGCTGCTGGCCGGCGGGCGCTCCGGCCTGGAGGCGCCCGCGGACGAGTTCGAGACGGTGGTGGAGCTGGTGCGGGAGGTGGTGGCGGCGCTGGTGGGGTGAGGCTACGCGGCCGCCTTGCGGGGCACGCGCGGCGCCGACGCCACGAGCCGCAGCAGCAGCGCGGCGGCGAAGAATCCCGCGAGGGCGCCCCAGATAGCGCGGTTGATCTCGTTCGACCCCAGCGGCAGCATCCAGCCGAGCGCGCCGCCCGCCACCGTGCCGGCCACGGTGCCCACCACCGTCAGCCCCAGTGGCACCTGGCGCAGCAGCACCCACCCGGTGCAGGGGAGGAGGATGCCCCCGAAGAGCGCGCCCACGAAGGCGGCGAGGGCGAACGCATCGTCGACGAACAGGTCCCGCGTGCCTCCCGTCGCCAGCAAGGCGACGGCGAGCGCGATCACGGCGGCGAGCGCGCCGAAGACGGCGCCGCCCACCATGAGGCCGGCGGTCACCAGGGCGATGCGGACAGGCTGGTTCATGGCAGGAGAGCAGGGGTTCGAGTGCCGTGGAGAGCAGGATACGTGTGCGGGCGTGCGCTGGTTTCTCCCCTGGAAGATCATGAGCCACCCACCGCCGGGTCAACCGGTCCGCGCGGTTGACGAACCGGCGCCGCGGCATAGATTTGTGCACCGGCCGGACGCCCGCCCAGGGCGCCCGGCCTGTTCGTTTGCCCGATCCGTCCTTCTCCCGACGTTCGCGCTATGCTGAAGCTGGGAATCGTGGGGCTGCCCAACGTGGGGAAGTCCACCCTGTTCAACGCCCTCACCGCCGCCGGCGCCGACGCGGCCAACTACCCGTTCTGCACCGTGGAGCCCAACGTGGGCATGGTGGAGGTGCCCGACGCGCGCGTGGACCTCCTCGCCGAGAAGGTGCAGCCGCAGCGCGTGCTGAAGGCCGTGGTGCAGTTCGTCGACATCGCCGGGCTGGTGAAGGGCGCCTCCGAGGGCGAGGGGCTCGGCAACCAGTTCCTCACCAACATCCGCGAGACCGACGCCGTGGTGCACGTGGTGCGCTGCTTCGACGATCCCGACGTAGTGCACGTCATGGGGAGCGTCGACCCGGTGCGCGACCGCGAGGTCATCAACCTGGAGCTGGTGCTCTCGGACCTGGCCGTGGCCGAGAAGCGGCTGGAGCGGGTGCGCAAGGCCGCCAAGGGCGGCGACCGCGACGCCCAGGCCGAGGCCGCGCTGCTGGAGCGGCTGGTGGCCGCGCTCGGCGAGGGGCGCCCCGCCCGCTCCGTGGAGGTGGGCGACGAGGAGCGGAAGCTGCTGAAGTCCTTCAACCTCCTCACCGCCAAGCCCGTCCTCTACCTGGCCAACGTGGCGGAGGACGACCTCCCCGACGGAGGCGACAACGCGCACGTCCGCGCCCTGCGCGCCGCCGTGGAGGAGAGCGGCGAGCGGGCGGAGGTGATCCCCGTCTCCAGCAAGATCGAGAGCGAGGTGGCCGAGCTGCCGCCGGAGGAGCGCGCCGAGTTCCTGGCCTCGCTGGAGCTCGACGAGCCGGGGCTGAACAAGCTGATCCGCGCCGGCTACCGGCTGCTGGGGCTGCACGTCTTCTTCACCGCGGGCGAGAAGGAGGTGCGCGCCTGGGAGATCCCCGTCGGCGCGCGAGCGCCCGAGGCGGGCGCCGCCATCCACTCGGACTTCGAGCGCGGGTTCATACGCGCCGAGACGGTGGGGTGGAAGGACTTCGAGAAGACCCTCTCGGTGAAGGCCGCGCGCGAGCAGGGGCTGATGCGCTCGGAGGGGAAGGAGTACGTGGTGCAGGACGGCGACATCATGCTCTTCCGCTTCAACGTCTGACGGCGATGAGCGACGACGCGTCGGGGCAGCACCTGGACATCCTGCTGGGCCTGCTCGACCTGGAGCGGCTGGAGCTGAACCTCTTCCGCGGGCAGAACCGCGACATCGGCTCGGGACGCGTGTTCGGCGGGCAGGTGCTGGCGCAGGGGCTGGTGGCGGCGGGGCACACGGTGGAGGGGCGGGTGGCGCACTCGCTTCACGGCTACTTCATGCTCCCCGGCGACGTGGACACGCCGATCGTCTACCAGGTGGACCGCATCCGCGACGGGCGCAGCTTCACCACCCGCCGCGTGCTCGCGCTGCAGCAGGGGCGCGAGATCTTCACCATGGTCTGCTCGTTCCAGGTGGAGGAGGCGGGGATCGACCACGGCGCGCCCCTCCCCGACGTGCCGCCCCCCGAGGCGCTCCCCCGCGAGCTGGACCTGGTGCGCGCCATGGCGGACCGCATCCCCGAGCCGCTCCGCCCCGTCTACACGCAGGACCGCCCGATCGACTTCCGCCCGGTGGCGCCGCTGGACCCGTTCGCCCCCGAGCGGCGCCCGCCGCTGAAGCACCAGTGGTTCCGGGCCGAGGGCACCATGCCGGACGACCCGATCCTCCACCAGGCAGTGCTGGCCTACGCCTCGGACTACGGGCTGCTGGGCGCGGCGCTCCTCCCGCACGGGCTGTCCTTCCTCATGCGGCAGGTGCAGGCCGCCAGCCTGGATCACGCGGTGTGGTTCCACCGTCCCTTCCGCGTGGACGACTGGCTGCTCTACGCCATCGACAGCCCCGTGGCGGCCCGCGCGCGCGGCTTCACCCGCGGGAGCATCTTCACCCGCGACGGGGTGCTGGTGGCCTCCACGGCGCAGGAGGGGCTGCTGCGGCTGCGGCGGGAAGAGTAGGGGGGAAAAGCGCGAGGGCCCGGCGAAGTGGCCGGGCCCCCCTGCGTCTCGTCAGCGGATCAGTCCCTCGACGAGCGCGAACACCGCGAAGAGGACCGCGGCGAGGCCGACGATGGCCTGCGTGTGGCGGCGGTCCGCGGGCTTGGCCTGGATTTCCTCCAGCATCCTGCTATCCCTCGATTCGGTCGGGTCGGTTGATTGGTCTCCGTGGGGTGAGCGGCTCACCCGACCGGCTCTACGGGCCCGGGCCGGCGCCGGTTTCACCCCTCAGTGGCGGAAGTTGACCAGCACGATCTCGGGCGTGCCCTCGCCGCTCAGCTCCTCGCAGCTGGAGTAGCGCGGGTCGATCCAGGGGCGGATGCCCTCCAGCGCCCCGTTCTCCTCGCCCCCGGCCTGGTGCGCCAGCCAGCGCGCCTCCTCCTCGTCCGCGGCGCGCACCACGAAGCCGAAGGCGCGGTCGTACGGCGGCTGCCACGGGTCCTTGCCTTCCACACACCACCACATCGTGTCGGTCCTGGGGGTCAGCCTCC
>DASUNK010000551.1:0-6289 GCA_036277195.1 Longimicrobiaceae bacterium
CAGCTTCCCCTCCGTCTCCATCTTGCGGTCGCCCAGGAGGTCGCCAACCCCCTCCTTGACCTTCCCGCCCAGGTGGGTCGCCTTCCCGTCGAGGTCCTCGTCGAGGTGCCGGTTGTTCTCGGTCATGTGATTCTCCTGCAAAGGGTTCCAGCCGTCGTCCCGCGGCTTTCTTCCGGGGCAAGAGCCGTGCCCGAGCCCGGTCCGCCACCGCGCGTATCCTGGCCTGCCGCTTGCAATTACTTGCGCCCACAGCGCGCGCCCGCTATCAGTGCGGGGCTCCCCCGCGGAGCGCCCCGCTTCTCTGTTCCCGGAACTCGCTCCCGATCTCCCAACCACGCACCCGCGACGACCTCCGCATGGCCGCCGAGCCGCAGCAGCCTCCCGCCGAGCAGCGCACCCCCGCGGGCGACCCCCGCGAGTCCGACCGGCGCGCGGGCGACCGGCGCCAGCTGGAGCGCCGCCGTCCCCCGCCCCCCTGGCGCCGGCCGTGGGCGTTCGTGGCGTACGGGGTGGTGGCCACCCTGGTGGGGGTGCTGGCGCTGCGCGCCATGGGCGACGACGAGCCCGACCTGCCGGCGGGCGAGATCACCGAGGCCCCGCCCCCCGCGCCCGCGGTGGTGCCCGCGGTCCGGCGCGACTCCGTGTCCGAGGCGGCGTACACGGCCGCCGACTTCGAGCGGCTGATGGTGGAGGGGCCCGCGGCCATCGGGCGGCGGGTGCGCGCGGAGCTCTGGTGCGAGGCGCCGGACCAGGTGGCGCTCTCGGACGTGGAGCAGGTGGAGGCGCAGATCGCGCCGCTCATCGACCAGGCGCGGCGCACCGTCCCCGCGGCGGAGTGCAAGTGGGGGCGCCGCGACGACGCCCGCCGCGAGGACTTCCTCCTGCTGATCCCCCCCGCGCTGGCGGGCCAGTTCGCCACCGCGCCCGAGGCCAGCGACGACTTCATCCGCCGCCGCCGGCTGCTGGCCGAGGTGGAGTGGCTGGGGCGCTCGCCGGCGCTGGCCACGCGGACGGTGGGGGTGTTCCAGGGGCTGGTGCCGCAGTAGAGTGCGAAGTGCGAAGTGCGAAGTGCGAAGTGCGAAGTGCGAAGTGCCTTCTTCCGCGATTTCCTGCAGCTGACGAAATGCCACGCACGCTGACGCTGGCCGCGGCGCTCTCGCTGGCCGCCCTCTCCGCCGCGCCCGGGCGCGCCGCCGCGCAGGACGACGCCCTGCTGGAGCGCGCCCGCCGCCTCCACCGCCAGGTCCCCATGGTGGACGGCCACAACGACCTCCCCTGGGAGATCCGCCAGAAGGCGGGGCTCGACCTCGCCCGGCTCGACTTCCAGGGTCCCCAGCCCCGGCAGCACACCGACATCCCCCGGCTGCGGGCGGGCGGCGTGGGCGGCGTGTTCTGGGCCGCCTACGTCCCGGTCGACGCCGTGGGGCGCGAGGGCGCCGCGCACGTGGCGCTGGAGCAGATCGACCTGATCCACCGCATGACGGCGCACTCGCCGGACCTGGAGCCCGCCCTCACCGCCGCCGACATCGAGCGCGCCCACCGCGCGGGGAAGATCGCCTCGCTCATCGGCATCGAGGGCGGGCACGCCATCGAGAACTCGCTGGGGACGCTGCGCCAGTTCTACGCGCTGGGCGTGCGCTACCTCACCCTCACCCACGCGAACACCCTCGACTGGGCCGACGCCGCCACCGACCAGGCGCGCCACGGCGGGCTCACCCGCTTCGGCGAGGAGGTGGTGCGCGAGATGAACCGCCTGGGGATGCTGGTGGACCTCTCGCACGTCTCCCCCGAGACCATGCACGACGCGCTGCGCGTGTCCGAGGCGCCCGTCATCTTCTCGCACTCCTCCGCCCGCGCCGTGGCCGACCACCCCCGCAACGTGCCGGACGACGTGCTGCGGGCGCTCAAGGCCAACGGCGGGGTGGTGATGATCAACTTCTTCTCGGGGTTCGTGGAGCCGCGCGCCGCCGAGATCTCGCGCGGGATGTTCGACGTGCGCCGCCGCTTCCAGCAGCAGTTTCCGAACGACCCCGCGGCCGCGGCCGCCGCCTACGACCGGTGGCGCGAGGAGAACCCGATCCCCCGCGGCACCCTCGGCACCGTGGCGGACCACATCGACCACGTGGTGAAGGTGGCCGGGGTGGAGCACGTGGGATACGGGTCGGACTTCGACGGGGTGACGCTCCTCCCCGAGGGGCTGGAGGACGTGTCGCGCTACCCGTACCTCACGGCGGAGCTGCTGCGGCGGGGGTACTCGGACGACGACGTGCGGAAGATCCTGGGGGGGAACCTGCTGCGGGCCATGCGCCGGGCCGAGGAGGTGGCGGCCAGGCTCCAGCGCGAGCGCGGCCCCTCGGCCGCCACCATCCAGCAGCTCGACGGCGCGCCCGCGCGCTGAGGGCTCAGGCGAGGCCGGCGTCGGTCTTGGCCCACTCCAGCCGGCGCCGCAGCTCCTTGTCGCTCATGGTGCGGATGGCGAAGGCCGCCGCCTCCGTGCTGTTGAACCCCACCGGGGTGTGCACCACCTCCGCCTCCGGCTCCTCCGCGTCCGCGGGGCGGAAGGAGAGCCGCGCCCCCGGCCTGAGGTGCGCCCCCACCATCTCGGTGGCCACCGCGTGCCAGGTGCGCCCCTGGTCGTCCGTCACCGCCCGCGCCGCCGTCTCCGCCGTCGTCATCGCTCCACACCTGTCGGGTTGAAGGGACCGCTCCTCACATCGCCCGCAGCAGCTGCTCGCCGAAGGCCTCCACCTGCCAGCGCCGCACGCCGGGCACCTGCGCCAGCGCCTCGAGCGAGCGTGGCAGGGCGCGGGCCACGTCCTCCAGCGTGGAGCGCGACATCAGGAAGCCGGCGTCCAGCTCCACCTGGTCGGCGCGGCGGTTGCGCGCCTGCTTGAGCCGCTCCACCCGCTCCTCCAGCTCCAGGTCGCGCTCCCAGCGCGGGGCGCGCGGGTAGCGCGGCAGCTCGTCGTCGGGCACCGCCAGCCCGCGGCGCAGCGCGGCCATGATCTCGCGCCCGCGCCGCTGCGCCATCCCCTCGGAGATGCCGGAGACGCCGCGCAGCGCCCGCTCGTCGGCGGGCGGGCGGGCGCTCATCTCCAGCAGCGCCTGGTTGGAGAGCACGCGGAAGGTGGCCTGGTCGCGCTCGCGGGCCACGCCCTCGCGCCATTCGTGCAGCTCGCGCAGGATGGCCAGCCCGCGCGGCGGCAGGTCGCGCGCGCCCTTCATGCGCATGAAGGCCTGGCGCGCGTCGTCCGGCTCGCCCCAGCGCGTCTGCTCGCGGCGCAGGAACTCCTCCTCCGCCCAGTGCAGCCGGCCGCGCGACTCCAGTTCCGCGCGCAGGCGGTCGCGCAGGTCGGGGAGGTGCGCCGTGTCCGTGGCGGCGTACTCCTTCATCCCCGCGGAGAGCGGGCGCTCGGCCCAGTCCGCGCGCTGGAACTCCTTGGGGAGGCGGATGCCGAGGTACTTTTCCACCACGTTCCCCAGCCCCAGCGAGCGCTCGCCCAGGAAGGCGGCGGCGATCTGGGTGTCGAAGAGCCCGGCCAGGGAGAGCCCGGCGTCGCGGTCGAGGATACGGAGGTCGTAGTCCGCGTCGTGGAAGATCTTCTCGATGCCGCGGTCGCCGAAGAGGGCGGCCAGGGGCGCCAGGCTCCCCACGGCCTGCGGGTCGATGAGATAGTTCTCGCCGCGCGTGGAGAGCTGCACCAGGCTCAGCCGGTCGAAGTACCGGTGATACCCGGCGGCCTCGGTGTCCGCCCCCAGGAGCGGCTCGCCGCGGAGCCGGTCCACCACCTCCTGCAGGCGCTCCGGCCGGTCGATGTATTCGTAGTCCATTCAGGTCCGGGCGAAAGGCGGAGAACATCGTGGACCGCCGGGCCCCTCGCAAGTGTCGGGCAACGGCCGTTCCGGAGGATGACAGCCTCCCTCCCCACGCCGTTGTCGCCCAGCCGCGCCGCGGCCTATCTTCCACTTCGCACTTCGCACTTCGCACTTCGCACTTCGCACTCCGTGACCGAGCCCGACCTGCTGCTGGTGGCCGGCCGCATCCACCTCCTCGGCAACCGCGCGACGGTGCGGGCCATCCTGGTCCGTAGCGGGCGCGTGGTGGCGGCGGGGACGGAAGACGAGGTGCGCGCGGCCGCCCTCCCCGGGTGCCGCGAGGAGCGGCTGGAGCACGCCACCGTCACCCCCGGCCTCACCGACGCGCACGTGCACCTCACCACCTGGGCGCTCGCCCGGCGCCGGGTGGACCTGAACGCCGCGCGCACCCTGGACGACGGGGTGGCCGCCGTGGCCGCCGCCCGCGCCGCCGGCGGTGAGGGGTGGATCCGCGGGCTGGGATGGGACGCGCACCGCTGGGGGCGGCTCCCCACGCGCGGGGACCTGGACCGCGTCTGCCCGGACCGCCCCGTCTACCTGCAGAGCCACGACATCCACGCCGCCTGGCTGAACTCCGAGGCGCTGCGCCGCTGCGGCATCGATCGCGGCACGCCGGACCCCGAGGGCGGGCAGATCGTCCGCGACCCCGCGACCGGCGAGCCCACCGGCGTGCTGCTGGAGCGGGCGGTGCGGCTGGTGGAGGCGCACCAGCCGGCGGAGCCGCCCGCCGAGCGGCGCGCCGCGCTGCTGGAGGCCCAGGCCGAGCTGCACCGCCTGGGGCTCACCGGCGTGCACTCGGTGGAGACGGAGGGGCTGGCGGACTGGACGAGGCTGGACCAGGAGCGCGCGCTGCGGCTGCGCGTCCTCCAGTCCATCCCCGTGACGAAGCTCGCCGAGGCGATCGCCGTGGGGCTGCGCAGCGGGTTCGGGGGGCGGTGGCTGCGCATCGGCGGGGTGAAGATGTTCCTGGACGGGGCGCTGGGCTCGCGCACCGCCTGGCTGCGCGAGCCCTACCTGGAGACGGACGGCAATCGCGGCATCCAGACGCTCCCCACGGACGAGTTCCGCGACACGGTGCGCCGCGCGGCCGGGGCCGGGCTGGCGGCCACGGTGCACGCCATCGGCGACGCGGCGGTCGAGTCGGCGCTGGACGTGCTCTCGTCCGTGCCGCCGCCGCGCGGCATGCCGCACCGCATCGAGCACGTGCAGCTGTGCCCGCCGGAGCTCTGGGAGCGGGCGGGGCGCTCGGGCGTGGTGGGCTCCATGCAGCCGGTGCACCTGATGACGGACATCCCCGCCGCCGAGCGCCACTGGGGGCGCGAGCGCTCGCGCGGGGCGTACGCCTTCGCGCCGCTGCTGCGGGCGGGGATGGTGCTGGCCTTCGGCTCGGACGTGCCGGTGGAGACGGTGGACCCGCGGCTGGGGCTCTTCGCCGCCACCCGCCGCGTCACCTGGGAGGGCGAGCCGGCGGAGGGGTGGTTCCCCGAGCACGCGCTGGACGCGGAGCAGGCGCTGCGCGCGTACACCGAGGGGCCCGCGCACGCGGCGGGGCTGGCGCACCGCCGCGGCCGGCTCCTCCCCGGCTGTGACGCGGACCTGGTGGCCTGGGACCGCGACCCGCTGCGTGCTTCGCCGGAGGAGCTGCGAGAGATGCGCTGCCTGCTGACGATGGTGGCCGGCGAGGTGGTGCACCGGGAGGGTGCGTGACCCCGGCGGGGCTGGCGCGCGCGGCGGAGATCCTGGCCGGGGCGCGCAGCGTACTCGTTTCCACCGGCGCGGGGATGTCGAAGGAGAGCGGCATCCCCACCTTCCGCGACGCCATGGAAGGGCTCTGGGCCGAGTTCGACCCGCAGGAGCTGGCCACCGAGGCCGGCTTCCGCGCCGACCCGCGGCGGGTGTGGAGCTGGTACGCCTGGCGCCGGGAGCGGATCACCGCCGCGGTGCCGCACCCGGGCTACCACGCGCTCGCGCGGCTGGAGCGGCTGGTCCCCTCGCTGGTGGTGGTGACGCAGAACGTGGACGGGCTCCACGCCGCCGCCGGCTCCGCGGACGTGGTGGAGCTGCACGGGAGCATCCGCCGGGTGAAGTGCCTGGACCGCGGCCACCTCCTCGCCGGCGAGGTCCCCGTCACGGGCGAGGACGAGGACCCGCCGCCGTGCCCGGTGTGCGGCTCGCCGCTGCGGCCGGACGTGGTCTGGTTCGGCGAGTACCTTCCCCCGGGCGCCATGGAGCGAGCGCGCGACCTGGCGGCCCGCAGCGACGCGCTGCTGCTGGTGGGGACCTCGGGGACGGTGTGGCCCGCGGCGGAGCTGCCGCTGGTGGCGCACCGGGCGGGGAAGCCGGTGATCGAGGTGAACCCAGAGCGCAGCGAGCTCACCCACCTGGCCGACGTCTTCCTGCGCGGCGCCGCGGG
>DASUNK010000552.1:0-2514 GCA_036277195.1 Longimicrobiaceae bacterium
GATGGGCCGCCAGGCCGCCCGGATCGTGCTCGAGAAGGTGGCGCGGCCGCTCCCGCGCGGGAGGAACACGCGGCGGTAATCACCAGTCGCGGACCGCGCGCGCCGTCCCCTGGTTGCGGCGCATCACCTCGCGCTGCACCCGGCGCTCGCTCTCCTCCGCGGTGGAGAGGATGTCCTCCGCCTGCTCGCGGCTCAGCGGCCGGTTCCCTTCGCCCTCCGGCGAGGGGTCCGGCCGCGGCTGCGGATCCGCCCGCTCCGGACGGTCCTCCCCGCCGCCCCCTCCCCCGCCCTGCTCCCGCCGGAGGAGCCGCTGCGCCAGCTCCAGGTTCCACTTGGCGTCGCGGTCCCCAGGATCCGTCAGCAGCGCCCGCTGGTAACGGGCGACGGCGCGCTCCAGCCGGGCCCGGCGCTCTCCCTCGTCGGACACCCGCCCGCGCGCCACCGGCTCCAGGTCCGCGTTCCCCGCGTTGTAGTGCCCGCGCAGCCGCAGCTCGCGCGGGCCTCCGCGCGCCACGGACGCCTCCAGGTGCGGGCGGGCCTCGTCGTGGCGGCCGGCACGAAGCAGCGCCGTCCCCAGGTTGTAGCGCAGCCGCGCCGAGGTGTCGCCTCGCGCCAGCGCGCGCTCGTAGCGCTGCGCCGCCTCGCGGAAGCGGCCCTCGCGGTGCGCGCGGTTCCCGGCCGGCACGTCCCCGCCGAGCACCTGGGCCAGCACGCCCGCCAGCACCAGCGCAGCCGCCGCCTTCACGCCGCACCTCCCACCGTACCGGGCCGCCGCCGCCGGCCGCGCTCGGCCACCGCGTCCACCGCCAGCAGCAGCAGCGCCAGCGCCACGAACCACTCGTAGCGGTTCCCCGCCGCGTAGCCGGTGGCGGCGCGCGACGGTCCATCCCCCTTGCCGGCGGAGACCGCGGCGGCCAGCGTGCGCGGCCTCCCCTCGCGGCGGTAGGTGCCGCCGGTGCGGCGCGCCACCTCGCGCAGCAGCTCCTCGTCCAGCCGCGACACCGCCACCGTGCCGTCCGGCCCGCGCTTGTAGCCGCGCTCCTGGTCGATCCCGAAGATGACGTCGGGCACCGGCCCGCCCCGCCGCGTCCCCACGCCCACCGTGTGCACCGTGACCCCGGCGCGCGCCGCGTCCTGCGCCGCGGCCAGCACCGCCTCGCGCTCCTCCAGCGCCTCGCCGTCGCTCACCAGCAGCGCGGCGCCGCGGCTGCGCGCATCCGGGCTCCCCAGCAGCAGCTCGGTGGCCTGGCGCACGGCGTCGGAGAGCGACGAGCCGCCCTGCGTCACCACGTCGGGGCCGAGCGCGTCGAGGTACAGCTCCAGCGCCGCGCGATCCGAGGTCAGGGGCGTCACCACGTATCCCCGCCCCGCGAACACCACCAGGCCGACGCGCGCGTCCGGCAGCTCGCGCAGGACTCCGCGCGCCAGATCGCGCTGGCGCTCCAGCCGGTTGGGCACCACGTCGCGCACCAGCATGGAGTTGGAGGCGTCGAGCACCAGCACCAGGTCCGTGGCCCCGGCCTGCCGCGGCACCCGCTCCGTCCCCCACACGGGACCGGCGGCGGCCACGCCCAGCGCGGCCGCGCCCGCCACCAGCAATGCGGCGCGGGCGCGGGAGAGGCGCCCCAGGTCGCCGCCGGCCAGGCGCCGCACCAGCCCCGGCTCGCCGAGCGCATCCGCGGCCTCGCGGCGGCGGCGCGCGTAGAGGAGCAGCGCCAGCGCGGCCAGCGCCGGGAAGAGGGCGATGAGGTGCACCAGCTCGGGGTGCGCGAAGCGGAGCGGGATCACGGCACCCTCCCCCAGCGCGTGGCGCGCAGGAACCACCCGCCCAGCAGCACGGCGGCCCCGCCGAGCAGGAAGGGGAGGTACCACTCGGTGACGGCGACGTGGCGCCGCACGCGCACCGGCGTCGTCTCCAGGCGGTCGATCTCGGCGTAGATGCGGCGCAGCGCCTCGGCGTCGGTCGCGCGGAAGTAGCGGCCCCCGGTGGAGGTCGCGATCTCGCGGAGGAGCGGCTCGTCCACGTTCACCGGGAGCAGGCGGAAGCGGAGCCCGGTCGCGGTGCGGGCCACGGGGACGCGCGCCATCCCCCGCGACCCCACGCCCACGGTGTAGATGCGGATGCCGTACGCGGCGGCGGCCCGGGCGGCGGCGCGCGGGTCGATGTCGCCGCGGTTGTTCTCGCCGTCGCTCATCAGGACGATGACCTTCGACCGGCCCTCCGCCCGCGCCAGCCGATTGGCGGCCGTGGCGAGCCCCATCCCGATGGCGGTGCCGTCCACCAGCTGTCCCACCTGCAGCCCCTGGATGGAGCCGGCCAGCACCCCGTAGTCCAGCGTGGCGGGGACCAGGGTGAGCGCCTCGCCCGCGAAGGCGACCAGCCCGATGCGGTCGTGCCGGCGCCCGGCCACAAAGCGGCGCACGGTGCGCTTGGCCGCCGCCAGCCGGTTCCCCGGGCGGAAGTCCTCGGCCAGCATGGACGACGACACGTCCATCGCCAGCATGATGGCGATC
>DASUNK010000553.1:0-9842 GCA_036277195.1 Longimicrobiaceae bacterium
AGTCGGCGTTTTCCAGCCGGCTGATCACCGACTGCGTGGTGCCGACCCGTTTGGCGAGATCCTTCTGGCTGAGGCCCGCCGCCGTACGGCGGTCGTAGATCATCTGGGCGATGTCGGCGTTGATCCGCTCTTCCTCGATGGCGGCTGCCCGGGCGGGGTCATCGCCGGCGTAGCGACGCCGCAGGAGGCTCCCCGCGCTCGCGGCGCGGGTCTTCTTCTCCATCTCAGGACTCCTGGTAGGTGTATTGCGCAGGAGCGGCCGCGAATCGCTGCTTCCGCTCGATGGCGAGGTCGATCTCCCTAGGAGGAACGACATCCTCCTTCGTGATCCCGTGCGAGATCACCGCGAGGATTCCGTGGAAGAAGTAGAGGAGCCGGTAATTGACGTGCTGTGAGACGACGCGCAGCTCGTGGATGCCGTCCCGGAGGGTGTCGGCGTGCGGGCGCCGTAACTCGTACCCCTTCTCTTCCAGCAGGTCGATCCGGGCGATCAGCTTGTTCTGCACCTTCTCATCCAGCGTATCCATCCACTGCAGCAGGGAGCCACGTTCCGCTCCGCGTAGAGCACCACCGTCGTCCGTGGCATACGCTCCGTGAGTTGAACGATAGATGACCCTCGACTCCTCGTCAATAGCAATTTTGCTATAATGACCGATCAGCGGCGGCCGCTCCACTCCCCATCCCGGATCTCCTCGCCCTGCTCGTCGAGTGACGGGGCGGGGTGGCGCAGCGAGGCGGGCGTGCGCTCGAAGCGCAGCGGCGAGGCCACCGTCCCCACCCGCCCGTAGGTGGATCCCTCCATCTCCCACAGACCTTCGCGCCCGGTGAGCGCGGGATCGCGCAGCACCTCGCCCACACTCTGCACCGGGGCGCAGGGGACGCCCGCCGCCTCCAGCCGCGCCAGCCACTCCGCCGCCGGTCGCGCGCGCAGCCGCTCCGCCAGCACGGCCACCAGTTCCTCGCGGTGCTCCACCCGCCCGGGATTGGTGGCGTAGCGCGGGTCATCCCCCAGGTCGTCGACACCCACGGCCGCGCAGAAGCGCCGCCACTGCCCGTCGTTCCCCACCGCCACCACGAAGGTGCGGTCCGCCGCCCGGAAGACCTGGTAGGGGACGATGGTGGCGTGCGCGTTCCCCCAGCGCGGCGGCTCGCGCCCCGTCACCAGCGCCGCCTGCGCCACGTTCGCCAGCCCCGCCACGGCGGAGTCGAAGAGCGACACCTCCACCCGCTGCCCCCGCCCGCTCGCCTCGCGCTCGCGCAGCGCGGCCAGCACGGCAATGGCGGCGTTCTGCCCGGTGAGCAGGTCCACCACCGCCACCCCCACCTTCACCGGCTCGCCCTCCGGCTCGCCGGTGATGGCCATCCACCCCGCGCGCGCCTGCACGGCGAAGTCGTAGCCCGGGCGCCCCGCCTCGGGGCCGTCGCTCCCGTAGCCGGTGACGGAGCAGAACACCAGCCGCGGGTTCTCGCGCGCCAGCGCCTCGTATCCCAATCCGAAGCGCTCCAGCGTGCCGGGGGCGAAGTTCTCCACCAGCACGTCCGCCCCGCGGGCCAGGCCCCGCACCAGCGCGCGCCCCTCCTCCGTCTTCAGGTCCGCCGCCACCGAGCGCTTGTTGCGGTTGACGCTCAGGTAGTAGGCGCTCTCGCGCCCGGCGGGGCCCTCGGCCCAGGGCGGGCCCCAGTCGCGCGTCTCGTCGCCGGCGCCGGGGCGCTCCACCTTCACCACCTCGGCGCCCAGGTCGCCCAGGATCATGGTGCAGAGCGGCCCCGCCAGCACGCGCGAGAGGTCCAGCACGCGCAGCCCCGCCAGGGGGCCGGGAGCGGGAGAGGAGTCCATGCGGGCTACCGCGCCACGCCGGCCAGCACGCGGTAGAGGTACTCGGTGGCCCAGCCGAGCGCCGCCACGGGGACGCGCTCGTTGTCGCCGTGCATGCGCAGCTCGTCCTCCATCGGCAGCGGCATGGGGAGGATGCCGTAGGTGGGGATCCCCGCCGCCCGCAGCACCGCGCCGTCGGTGGCGCCGGTGGACATGAAGGGGAGCACCACCACTCCCGGCGCCATGGCCTGCGCCGCACCCTCCATCGCCCGGAAGAGGTCCGTCCCCACCGGCGAGGGCGGCGGCGCGGGGGTGGGCTCGTTCCCCAGCTCCCACGCCACCTGCGGCTCGCCCGCGGCCGCGCGGATGAGCCCCAGGATCTCGCGCGGGTCCTCGCCGGGGAGGACGCGGACGTTGAAGGTGGCCTTCCCCTCGGAGGGGATGACGTTCTCGCGGAAGCCGCCGTCCAGCAGGGTGAGCGAGGCGCCGGTGCGCAGCACGGCGTTGTGCAGCGGGGCGCGGGAAAGCACCTCGGCGGCGGCGTCGACCTCCGCCGGAGCGGCGCCGGGGGCGGTGAGCCGCTCCATGGCCGCCTTCAGCGCGGGGTCGCGCTCGATCGTCGCCAGGCGCTGGAAGTAGAGGCGCGTGGTCTCGTTCAGGCGCACGGGCGCCTTCCAGGCGTGCACGCGGGCCACGGCGCGCGCCAGGGCGGCCAGTGAGTTGTTCGGGAGGGGCACCGAGCCGTGGCCGCTGGGCCCGGTGGCGGTGCCCACCACCGTGTAGTAGACCTTCTCGGTGGTCTGCACGTTGACGGTGCGGATGCGCCCCTCCTCCACCCGCACGCGGCCGCCCTCGTTGAGCGCGAACTCGGCGTCGCCCACCAGGGCGCGGTGGTGCTCCATCACCCAGTCCACCCCCACCGAGGGCCCGCCCTCCTCCCCCGCGGTGGCGAAGAAGATCACGTCGCGCGTCAGCCGGTCGCGCTGGCGGGCCAGGTCGAGGAGGGCGGTGAGGGTGGCGGCCAGCATCCCCTTGTCGTCGATGGCGCCGCGCCCGTACAGGTAGCCGTCGTCGCGCAGGGTGGGGACGAAGGGGTCCGTCTCCCACTTGGAGGTGTCGGCGCCCACCACGTCCATGTGCCCCATCACCAGCACCGGCCGCTTCGTGGGCCGCGCGGCGCGCAGCCGGGCGACGAAGTTGGCGCGCCCCGGGGCCGACTCCAGCACGTGCGTCTCCACGCCGGGGACGGACTTCAGCACCGAGTCGAAGTACATCGCGGTGCGCAGCTCGTTGCCGGGCGGGTTCTCGGTGTTGATGCGGATGAGGTTCTGCAGGTGGCGCAGGGTGGCGGCCTGCGCGGCCTCGCGCGCGCTCATCCCGGCCGGGAGGGGGGCGCGCACCTCGTAGGTGCCCTGGGCCCGGGCGTGCGAAGAGACGGCCGCGGCCGCGAGGGCGGCGGCGGCCAGGGTGGTGCGCAGCGTCATGGCGTGTTCGCTTCGGGTGCGGGGAGGCGCAGCAGGGAGAGCTGCCGCCCGTCGAGGCCCGACCCGCTGAGCGTGCCGGCGATCGAGTCGCTGCGGGCGAACTGGCCGGCGAAGGTCAGGTCCTGGAAGCCGGGCGCGCGCAGCACCAGCTCCACGGCGGGATGGTCCCAGGAGCCGTCGACCTCCACGTCGAGGGAGCCCGCGGGGGCGCTCACCGTGCCGGTCCCCTCCACGTCCTCGCCGGACTGGCGCAGGTCGAGGGCGAAGGTGTACGGTGCGCTGGTGCCGCTCCACTCGCCGGTGAGGGAGAAGTCGCCGGGGTCCACGACGTCGCCGCCGCACGCGGCGAGGAGCGCCAGGAGCGCGGCGGCGAGGGGTGCTCGGGCGCGCACCGGGCTCAGCGGTTCTCCGCCAGGTCGCGGAAGCCCTCCGCCCGCCGCGTCAGCTGCTGCGAGAGGGCCTCGTTCCCGCGCATGCGCTCCACCTCCGCCACCCCCAGGATGAAGTAGTAGTACTGCATGGGGATGTTGCGCGTGGCGTCGTCCACCCAGTGCGCCCGGTCCGGCATCCGCCGGAAGCGGAAGACCTGGTTCAGCAGCGCCAGGTTCCGCGCCGGGTCCATGTACTGCCCGGTGATCGGCGAGTAGTTGTTCCCGCCGGGCATCCGCAGCAGCCCCCGCGCGTCTTCCGGGTTCACCAGCCGGAAGGCCAGCCCCTGCCGCTCGATGTGCTCGGTGAAGTTGAGCTCGTACTGCGCGTTGGTGGTGGCGGCGAAGTAGATCGGCCGGTCGCCCCAGGCGGCGTTGACGATGGCCAGCACCAGCTGGTCCGCGGTCATCAGCGGCTTGTTGGCCGGGATCGGCACCTCGATCCCCCGCGCCTGGAAGAGGATGTCGTTGGGGAACATCACGTACCCCGGCGGCGCCGTCACCGCGTCGACCTCCGCGTCCGTCAGCGGGAGGATGCTGCGCGTGGGCGCCCGCTTCCCGTCGTAGAAGGGCGCGTTCGCGCTCCGCACGTACGGGCGCTGGCAGAGGATGCGGGTGGGGTCGCGGTCCGCCGCGCCCGGCTGCGGGCAGGGCGAGGTGAGGTCCCGCAGCTGCCGCGCGTACCAGGGCGTGTTCAGGTAGGAGAGCACGATCACCGTCACGTCGCGGCGGATGCCCTCCACCTCCTGGAGGTACCAGAGCGGGAAGGTGTCGTTGTCGCCGTTGGTGAAGAGCACCCCGTACGGCTCCACCGACTGCAGCATGTTGAACGCCAGGTCGCGCGCCGCGTAGTCGCCCCGGCGCGAGGCGTAGCCCCAGTTGGCCAGCAGCGGCACCAGCGCCACCGCCAGCACCGGCGCCCCCCGCAGCAGCGCCCGCCGGCTCCACTCGCCCGCCGCCGACAGGCGCAGCCAGAGCGCGGTGAGCCCCAATCCCACGTACAGCCCCCAGATGGAGAACGACACCAGGAAGAAGTAGTCGCGCTCGCGCACCTCGGCGGCCTCCGCGTCGAGCCCCATCACCCGCACCTGGGTGTAGCCGTACTTGAAGTTCATGTAGTAGACCAGCCCCAGCGAGAGCGTGCCGAAGAGCACCGCCATGTAGACGAAGCTCTTGCGGTCGCGCCGCCAGTGCTCCCACGCGCCGAAGGCGCCCAGCAGCACGAAGGGGAGGGTGAAGAGGAGGCTGCGCAGGGGGTGGAAGTAGCCGAAGCGCCCCCCGATCGAGCGCGCCCACTGCCAGTCGAAGTACTGGAAGTACACCAGCAGCTGGGCCCAGAAGGGCGACTGCCGCTCGAAGATCGGAGGCTTGCCGTACTGCTCGCGCGCCAGCGAGGCGTGCAGGTCCTGGCACGCCCCGGGGAGCTCGATGTTGCCGAAGCCCAGCACGCTCAGGATGGCCGAGCCGATGTCGGGGCAGGAGGGCGCCGCCTCGTTGATGATCGGGTGCAGCCCCGAGCGGATGGGGAGGTAGAGGTTGACCGTGAGCGCCCCCAGCGCGAAGAGCGCCCCGAAGGCGTAGAGGCGCCAGTTGGCCAGCGAGCGGGGGCGCACCAGCAGGATGAACACCAGCAGCGCCGGCGCGGCCAGGAAGGCCATCAGGTGGTTCCCCACCGAGAGCGCCAGGATGAAGATGCCCAGCACCAGCACGTTGTCGTCGTGGAAGCGGCCGCCGCGCACCCCGCGGTGCTCCTCCACGTGGTCGCGCCAGAGGAAGGCGAGCCAGGTGAGGGCCGCGATGGTGAACATGCTGACGGTGTAGACCTTCTCGTTCACGTTGGACTGGTTCCACACCGTGAACGCGGTGGCCGAGACCAGCACCGACACCCCCGCGCCCACCCGGCGCACCACTTCGCTCCCGGTGGAGAAGCCCAGGATGCGGTGGATGGCCAGGTACCAGAAGAAGGCCGTCCCCGCGCTCATGAACGCCGAGAAGGTGTTGATCCGCACCGCCGTGGGGAGCCCCAGCGGCGACAGCAGCAGCTCCCAGGCGCGGGCCAGCAGCACGAAGAGCGGGTTCCCCGGCGGGTGGGGGATGCCCAGGATGTGCGCGGTGGCGATGTACTCGCTGGTGTCCCAGAAGGCGGTGGTGGGGGCCAGCGTGAAGGCGTAGAGGGCGAACACCGCCACGGCGGCCGCCAGGGCCGGCAGGTACGGCGGGCGCTCGTGCACGGCCGGCCGGGGCGCGGCGGCCGCGGCGGTGCGCACGGACTGGGCGGCTTGGCTCATGAACGACGTCGGCCCTCGTCGGGTGGTACGGGCGCGGGGGAAAGCGGGTTAAACTAGCGGATCGGGCGGGGACTGTCGATACGCCCGGCCGCGGTCCGGGTGCGTACCCGGCCGGCCCCGGGGGCGTTCCGGGCTACGCCGCCTGGTCGGGGCGGGCCTCCTCGGCCGCCGCCGGCTCGCCCTGGGGGAGGGAGAGGGTGAAGGCCGACCCCACCCCCACCGCGCTGTCGGCGGTCAGGTCGCCGCGCATGGCCCTGGCCAGGTCGCGGCTGATGGCCAGCCCCAGCCCCGTCCCCTCGCTGGAGCGCGTCAGGGTGGGGTCCACCTGCACGAAGGGCTCGAAGATGGCGTGCAGCTTGTCGGCGGGGATGCCGCGCCCGGTGTCGCGCACCCGGATGCGTACCGTGCGCCCGTCCGCCTCCCACTCCAGCACCACGCTCCCCCCCGGGTCGGTGAACTTGACCGCGTTGGTGAGGAGGTTGAGCACCACCTGCTCCATCCGCTCGCGGTCCGCGCGGACGGTGACCGCCGGGTCGCCGGGGCGGTAGGTGTAGCGCTGCTCCCGGGCCCGCAGCTGGGGCTCGATCAGCGCCTCCACCGCCGACAGCGCCGCGTCCACCGGCACGTCCTCGATGCGGTACTGCACCTGTCCCGCCTCGATCTTGGCGAAGTTGAGCACGTCGTTGATCAGCCCCAGCAGGTGCTCCTGGTTGCGGCGCACCTTCTCCAGCGCCTCGCGCTGCGCCTCGTTCACCGGGCCGTGGATCCCCATCTCCAGCAGCTGCGTGTACCCGGCGATGGCGTTGAGCGGGGTGCGCAGCTCGTGGCTCATGGTGGCCAGGAAGGCGCTCTTGGCGGTGTTGGCCTCGTCGGCGGCGGCGCGGGCGCACTCGGCCTCGGCGGTGCGCTGCTGCAGCTCCTCGTTGGCGGCCTGCAGCTCGTCGTGCGCCATCTCCATCTCCGCCTGCGCCTCCTCCAGCTCGGCGGCCTGCTGCTCCAGCTGCACCCGCGCCTCCTCCGTCTCGCGGTAGAGGACGGCGTTGTCGATCCCCACCGCCGCGCGCCGCGCCAGCTCCTCCACCAGCGCCAGGTCCTGCGCCTCGTAGCGCCGGCCGGACTCGGCCTGCACCAGGGTGATGGCCCCCAGGGTGCGCCCCCGCGCCATCAGCGGCACCACCATGTACGAGCGCAGCCCCAGCTCGCGGATGATGCGCAGGTGCTCCGCGTCGCGCGCGGCCGCCACCACCAGCTCTTCGGGGATCTCGGGGACGAAGATGGAGCGCCCGGTGCGGACCACCTCGTGCACGCCGTGCGGCGAGGCGGGGTCGGTGGGGTAGCGCGCCTGCAGCTCGTGCACCAGGTCGAGCTTGGCCGGGTCCGGGTGCTCCACCGCCACCCGCTCCAGGCGCCCGTCCTCGTCCACCAGGTCCACGGCGCACCAGTCCGCCAGCTTGGGCACGGCCAGGCGGGCCACCGTGGCCAGGGTGGTGGGGTAGTCGAGCGAGGAGGCCAGCACCTTGCTGGCCTCGGCCAGGAAGTCGCGCGCCGCCTCGGCCTTGCGCCGGTCGGTGACGTCGCTCCCGGCGCCCACCCACTCGCGGACCCGGCCGTTGGGCTCCAGCACGGGGACGGCGCGCACCGCCATCTGGCGGAACTCGCCGTCCCAGCGGCGCAGGCGGAACTCGGCCTGGTAGAGGGCGCGCCCCTGCAGCGCCTGCCGCCAGGCGGCCTCGGCGCGGGCGCGGTCGGCGGGGTGCACCGCCTGGAGCCACCCCCAGCCGCGGTAGCCGTCGAGGTGGGTGCCGGTGAAGGAGGCCCACTCCGGCTGCTCGTCCGCCAGCTCGCCGCGGGCGTCGGTGGTCCAGATGATCTGGGCGGTGGCCACCACCAGCGAACGGAAGCGGTCCTCGCTGCGGCGCAGCGCCTCGGTCTCCGCGTAGCGCGCGCGGGCGCGGCGGTCCACCAGCGCCCCCAGCAGGGCGATGGCCAGCACGGTGAGCGCTCCCAGCACCACGCCCGCCGCCAGCCCGGGGGTGCGCAGCACGTCGTCTTCGCGCAGCCGCAGCGAGGTGCCCGCCGGGCCCGGGGCGGAGGGGGGGCCCACGGCGTAGCCGGCCCGCGGGTCCGGGGTGAAGCGGGCGGCCGCCATGGCGGTGTAGTGCATCCCGGCCACGGCCAGCCCCATGGCGAGCGCGGCCCCCAGCTTGGCGCGGCGGCCGCGCGGCGTCTCGTCGGCGCGCAGGCGGATCCCCACCCAGAGCGCCGCCAGCGAGGCCAGGACGGCGATGGCCAGCGAGGCGGCCACCAGCGGCGGGTGGTAGTGGAGGCGGGCCGGGAGGCGCAGCGCCGCCATCCCCACGTAGTGCATCCCCGCCACCGCCGTCCCCATCGCCGCGCCGGCCACCGCCAGCCCCCAGAGGGCCACCCGGGGGCGGCTGATGACCCAGAGGGCCAGGGCCGAGGCGGCCATCGGCACCAGCGCCGAGGCGACCACCGTGGGGACGTAGTAGGCCATCGGCACCGGGAGGGCGAAGGCCAGCATCCCCACGAAGTGCATGCTCCAGAGCCCCGTGCCCAGGGCCACGCTCCCGCCCACCAGCCAGGCCAGGCGGAAGCGCCCCCGCGCCGCCGTCACCCGCGAGGCGAGCGCCAGCGCCGCGTACGAGGTGAGGACCGCGATGAGGACTGAGAGGACGACGAGGCGTGCGTCGTAGCTTCCAGTCATGGGAGCGCGAATCCGCAAGTTCGGTTCCCCGCGCCGGCCCCGGGCACGGGGAAAGCGGCTGGCGCCGCTCGGGCTTCACAAGTATCATCTAAAACGGCGCGCTCCTCCCGTCGAAATCCGTTCCCCCACACCTGGACACCCTATGACCAGACCCGCCGCACTCCTAGTCCTGGCTCTGCTCGCCGCCTGTTCCGGCGCCGCGCGCGAGACCGCTTCCGAGCCGGTGGCCGCACCCGGCGCACCCGCCCCGGCAGACTACAGCACGGTGCTGGTGGAGAACCACACCCCGCATCTCGTGCGTGTCTCCGGGCAGGGACTGGCGGCCCGGTCCATCCCGCCGGGGCAGAGCGCCTGCTTCCAGATCCCCAAGTCCACCGCGCGGGTGCGGCTCCGCGCCGAGCTGGAGATCGCTGACAGGGGCCAGCCCGGCTGGGCCGGAAGCAGCATCATCGTAGGCGCGGACCCTGATGCGCTCGTCTGGAGGCTCGGCCGTGGAGACCCCGGGGGCCGAGAGTTCCTAGAACTGGCGGAGCAGCGCTGCTCCTGACCCGGAGCGTGGGGGGGACGACACCCTCCCGCCCCGTCCACGAAAACAATTGACTCGCCGTCCCCCGCCGGGTAAATTGATTGAGAACGATTCTCAATCGCGCGAGGCTCATGGCGACTCCACTCCAGGCGACACACGCGGCGGCGGGCACCCTGCTGCACATCTCCGAGACCGAGCGGGGCGAGCGCGCCCGGCGCGCGGCCGCGGGGGCGCTGGTGCTGCGCGCCGTGGAGGAGGCCGCCGCGGGCGGGGCGGCCTCCTTCACCCTGCGGCGCGCCCGTGCCGAGGCGCTGGGACTGGAGAAGTCGGCCGAGAAGACCATCCTGCTCCGCATCCTGCTGGAGCTGGCGGAGCGGGGCGCGGGGGTGAAGCTGGCGAAGCCGCTGGTGGGGTGGGCGTGCGAGCTGGAGCGCACCCGCCGCCTGGCCGAGGCCGACGCCGCCCTCTCGCTGGCGCTGGCGCTGGACGGGGCGGGCGCCGCCACGGCGCTGCACGCGGCGCGGCTGGCCCGCAAGCTGGGCGAGCGCGAGCGGGCGCTGGCCCTCTACTGCGCC
>DASUNK010000554.1:0-2845 GCA_036277195.1 Longimicrobiaceae bacterium
GCGCCTGCGCCGCGAAGAGGCCGTGGAGGGTCGACGCGGCCGCGGGGGCCGGCGCCCCGCGCCCCCACGCCAGCGCCTGGCGCCGCTCGTCGCCGCCCACCAGCGGCAGGCGCGAGAGGGGCACGTCCGGGTGCCGGGCGAAGGCGGCCAGCGCGGCCTCGTAGCGGCGGGCCAGCCGGGCGGCGGTCGCGGGGAGGTACAGCTCCGTGGCGTACTGCAGCTCGCCGTAGAGCCCTTCCGCGCGCTCCTCCATGCCGAGCGCCAGGTCGAACGCCGAGGCGCCCGCGTCCACCAGCACCTGCTCGGCCGCCACGCCGGGGAGGCGGAGCGCGGGCGCGGCGGCCTCGTTCAGCAGGAACATCACCTGCACCAGCGGCGCGCGCGCGGGGTCGCGCCGCACGCCGGCCAGCTCCACCATCCGGTCGAAGGGGAGGCGCGGGTGGTCGTGCGCGCCCCGCACCGCGCGGTGCAGACGGCGGACGAGCGCGCGCGCGTCCGGATCGCCCTCCACCCGTGCGCGCAGCGGCAGCGTGTTGGCGAAGAAACCCACCGCGCGCTCGATCTCGGGACGCGTCCGCCCCTCGGCGGCGGTGCCCACCAGGAAGGCCTCCTCGCCCGTGCAGCGTTGCAGCAGCGCGGCGAAGGCGGCCAGGAGCACGGTGAAGAGGGAGGTGCCCTCGGCGCGGGCGAGCGCGCGCAGGGCATCGGCCACGTCCGCGGGCACCTGCAGCGGCTCCTTGGCGCCGGCCAGCGAGGGCGCGGCGGGACGCGGGCGGTCCGGCGGGACCTCCAGCGCGTGGGGGGCGGCCGCCAGCTCGCGGCGCCAGTAGTCGGCCTCGGCGGCCAGCGCGGCGTCGGTGAGGTGGCGGCGCTGCCAGGCGGCGAAGTCGGCGAGCTGCGCCGGCGGGGCGGGGAGCGGCGCGCCGGCGTAGAGCGCTCCCAGCTCCTCCAGCAGGATGCGCTGCGAGGCGCCGTCGGCCACCAAGTGGTGCACGGCCTGGGCGAGCACGTGCTCCTGCTCGTCGAGCGCCACCAGCAGCACGCGGAAGAGCGGGCCGTGCGCGAGGTCGAAGGGGCGGCGGACGAAGGCGGCGCCGGCGCGCCGGCACTTCGCCTCGCGCTCCGCGGCGGGGAGGGCGCGCAGGTCCAGCCTCTCCAGGGCGAAGCCGGCGTCCGGGCGCACGCGCTGCACGGCCTCGCCGCCGGGGCCGTCCGCGAAGGTGGTGCG
Source organism: Longimicrobiaceae bacterium (assembly GCA_036277195.1). Lineage (GTDB taxonomy): Bacteria > Gemmatimonadota > Gemmatimonadetes > Longimicrobiales > Longimicrobiaceae > Longimicrobium. Next base: position 1,229 of record DASUNK010000554.1, read on the forward strand.
GAGCGCGGCGTGGCGGCGCACCAGCTCCGCCTGGGCACGCTCCAGGGCGGCCGTGTCGAGCGCGCCGCGCAGGCGGTACGCGAAGGGGATGGTGTAGGCGGCGGTGCCGGGCGCCAGGCGGTGCACGAACCAGAGCCGGCGCTGCTCGAAGGAGAGCGGGGCCGTGTCGGTTCCGAGCGGCTGGATCGGCGCGGGGCGGGCCCGGGCCGTGTCCAGGAGCGCGCGCTTGGCGGGCGAGAGCGCGGCCAGGCGTTCGGAGAGCTCGCTCATGCGGTGGGAGGAAGCCCGGAATCGCGCGGCGGGAGGGTGCCGCACGGGGTGGAGAATACCGGAAAAACCCGGCGGGATCAACAGGCTCGGGAGCTATTCCGGGATGAGCAGGGCCGTGAAACCAGCCTGGCGGAAGTGGTCGTCGGTGGTGAGAGCACCCGTGAGGCCGCGCTGCTGCATGAGAACGAAGGAGAGACAGTCCGTCAGGCCCCATTCCTTGTCATGGTGCCGGCGGAACAGGGCCCAACCCTCATGATACAGTGCTTCCGAGATTGCGACGACCTCGATCCGCGGATCACGCTCCAGAGCCTCCAGCAGAGCTACGGCCGCGCGGCGGTGGCGTTGCTTCGCGAGGGCGTTGCCGATCTCGAGGACTATCGCGCGGGTGGTGACGAGCCGCGTCTGGTCCGCTTCGATCTTCCTGGCCAGGTCGACGGCCTGCGCGTGGTGCTGGTCCCGCGCCGAGCCGAGCGCGATGGCGTAGGAGGCGTCCAGGAAAAGCTCATGCGCCACGCTCTGGCGCCTCCCCGTAGAGGTACTCCTCCAGCCGGGCGGACCAGTCGGGCGGGCCTTCCAGGTTCAGCGTCTCGGCGGTCCGCAGGAACGAGGCGGTCCTGGGCTCTCCACTCGCCTCGGTTTCGATGGTCACGCGCACCCGCGTGTTGGGCGCCAGCGGGACGGGGTGGTCCGGACGGAGGACCTCGCCGTCGAAGGTGGCATATACCGTAGTGGTCATCGCCTCTGCTCCCGTGCGTCGGTGAACCCGCTACGCAAATCTAACACTCGGCGCACGGCTCCGCAGTCCGCGCGGCATGGCGGTTTCAGCCCGCCGCGAACGGGAGGCGTGCGCGCACGGGCGCCGCCATGTACTTTGTGCGCCCAGCCGCGCCCCGCGCGGCCGATGCCACCACGCCACCGGACGCGGAGCCGGGGATGATCCTCAAGCGCTTCTACGACGAGAAGCTGGCCCAGGCCAGCTGGCTGGTGGGGTGCGCCGCCACCGGCGAGGCCCTGGTGGTGGACCCCAACCGCGACGTGGAGCCGTACGTGGACGCCGCCGCCCGCGAGGGGCTGCGCGTCACCCACGTCACCGAGACCCACATCCACGCCGACTTCGTCTCCGGCGCGCGCGAGCTGGCCGCGCGCGCGGGCGCGCGGCTCTTCCTCTCCGACGAGGGGGGCGAGGGGTGGCGCTACGCCTACGCCGCCGCCGACGGCGCCGTCCTCCTGCGCGACGGCGACCACTTCCGCGTGGGGCGGGTGCGCATCGACGTCATGCACACCCCGGGGCACACCCCCGAGCACCTCGCCTTCGTCGTGACCGACACCGCCTCGGCCGACCGCCCG
>DASUNK010000555.1:0-10107 GCA_036277195.1 Longimicrobiaceae bacterium
GGTGTCGGGGTGGTACGACCTCCCCCTGATCCGCAGCCAGTACATCACCTTCAACAACACCGCCACCAACACCGCCCTGCTGGCGCAGCACTGCGCCGCCGCCGCCGACCCCGTGGTGGACTTCTCGGCGTACGCGGGGATCGTCTTCCAGTTCAACGGCGACCTGGCCCGGCGCTCCACCCCGCCCCACGACGTGCTCTCGCTCGGCGGGAGCATCAGCCTGGCGCTGGACGGCGCCGCGGCGCGCCCGTTCGGGGCGGCGTGGATCTCGGGGGCGCACCACGCCAACTACGTGGTCTACCAGCACGAGGTGGGACACGGGCTGGGGTGGCCGCACTCGTCCGGGCGCTACGGGCAGGAGTACGACTCGCGCTGGGACGTGATGAGCTTCGGCTACCTCAAGACGGTGCTGCCGTGGGGCTCGCTCTCCATCCACACCATCGGGCCGCACAAGGCGCAGCGCGGCTGGGTGCCGGAGGCCCGCCGCTGGCGACCGGCGATGGCCGAGGAGGGCGTGGCCACCCTCTCGCGCTCGGCGCTCCCGACGGCCGACGGCTACCTGACGCTCGAGATCCCCCTCTCCGGCGGCGGCGGCTGGCTGATGGCCGAGGCGCGCATCGCCGCGGGGTACGACGACCCGCTCCCCGGCGAGGCGGTGGTGCTGCACGAGGTGGAGGGGCGGCGGGCGTACGTGGTGGACCCGGACGCCAACGGCAACCCGAACGACCTCGCCGCCCAGTGGCACCCGGGCGAGACCTACGCGGACTCGCTGGAGGGGTTCGCCCTCTCCGTGCTCGGCCGCACGGCCACCGGGTTCCAGCTCTCCGTCCGGCGCGGGTGGAAGCTCTCCGTGCAGGTGGCGGGCACCGGCTCCGTCTCCGGCGGCGGGCTGCAGTGCAGCGCGGACTGCGCGAAGCTCTTCGGCGCGCGCGGCACGCAGGTGGTGCTGACGGCCGCGCCGGCCGGCGACGCCACCTTCGCCGGGTGGCAGGGTGCGTGCTCCGGCACGGGGACGTGCACCGTCACCCTGGGCGGCGACCGCACCGTGCGGGCCACGTTCGCGCCCCCGGGCGGCGCCATCACCTCGGACTCGGTGCGCCCCGCGGGCCGGATGGGAAGCGTCTACCTCGACAGCCTGAAGGCCGCCGCGCCGGGGACGGTCGCCTGGTCGCTCCTGGACGGCGCCCTCCCCGAGGGGGTGCAGCTGGGCGCGGACGGGGTGGTGGGCGGCGTCCCCGCGCAGGCGGGCACCTTCCGCTTCACCGCGCTGGTGACGGGGCCGGGGGTGAGCGCGGCACGCACCTTCCGGCTGGCGGTGGGCAAGCCCACCCTGCAGCAGGGCGACGTGCTCGACCAGCTCCTGGTTTCCGGCGGCACGCTCTCGCCCGACGACCTGCGCTTCCTGGACCTGCTGGGCAACCGCAACGGCAAGCTGGACGTGGGCGACGTGCGCGCCTGGCTCCTCGACCTGCAGCAGGCGAACCCGAACTTCGTCCCCCTCCCCGCGCTGCAGCGGCTGCTGGCCGCGCCGGCGGCGGAGGGGAGACCCGAACCTCAGCGGAAGGACCCGAGATGACGCGGACGTGGGGCCGGTGGCTGGCCGCGGCGGTGCTGTGCGTGGCGGCGGCCGGTTGCAAGGAGGGAGGCGGCGGGGGGATCGTGGAGCCCACCCCGGGCCAGCTGACGGTGAGCCTCGCCGCCACCGGCGAGACGCCGCGCGCCGTGCTGCTGGAGGTGACCGGCCCGGGGATGACCGATCCGCAGCCCGCCGACCCCGGGTACGTGCTGCACTCGCGCGCCGCAGGCGGAGTGCTGCGCGTGGCCGTCTTCGGCGAGCTGCGCGGCGGTCCGCTGCTCCGCTTCGGCGTGCCGGACGTCGGCCAGCCGCAGCTCTACGCCGTGCGCCTGGTCGATGCGGCCGACGCGCAGAACCGGCTCCTCCCCGCCGACGCCGGGGTGCAGCTCACCGTCGCGCGCTAGGCGTCGGGCATGGCGCCCCTCGTGGTGATGACCCGGACGTAGCCGTGGGGGAGGACCTCGACGCGCTCTTCGTCCGGCTGCGGGGCTCCGCCTTCCGCCGCCGCTTCCGCCTGCGCGCGGCGGAGCTGGACTACCTCCGCCGCCGCTCGCTCCCCGTGGTGGTCCGCCACGCCGCCGACCTCGTCGCCCGCCGCCTGGCGCCCGCCCTGCCGCCCAACGACGGGCGGCAGACGCCGATGCGCGGCCATCCCGTCTTCGTCGCCCAGCACGCCACCGCCACCTGCTGCCGCGGCTGCCTGCGGAAGTGGCACGGCATCCCGAAGGGCCGCGCGCTCGCCGACGAGGAGCAACGCTACGTGGTCTCGGTGCTGGAGCGGTGGCTGGCCGAGCAGGCCGCCGCGGCGCCGCCGTCCTCGCCCGCCATCCCTCCCGGCCAGCTCGACCTCGAAATCGCTTGACGCCCCCCCTCGCCGGTTCGCGCCGGCGGCTGACGCGCCGGGGCAGGGAGGACCGCACCGGGCGCTCGGCTTTCCCCGCCGCGGCGCCCGGCTTAGTTTGGGACCGTTCCCGGAACGACGCCGACCTCCATCCTCCCCTACGCGCATGTCCCCGCGAACCCCGGCGCGGCTCCTCCTCCCGCTCCTCGCGCTCGGCGCGTGGCCGGCCGCGGCCGCCGCGCAGCCGTCGGCGGCACGCATCACCGCCGCCGAGATCGACGGACACCTCCGCTTCCTCGCCTCGGACCTGCTGGAGGGGCGCGCCCCCGCCACCCGCGGCGGCCGCCTCACCGCGGAGTACATCGCCAGCCAGCTCCGCAGCGCGGGGGTGGAGCCCGCTGGCACGGGCGGCGACTACTTCCAGACGGTGCCGATCGACGTGGTGGGCGCCGACCGCTCCACCCTGCGCGCCACCGTCTCGGGACGCGCGTCGGGCGAGCTCCGCTACCCCGAAGACGTGGTGGTGTGGGCCGGGAGCGCCGCCGACGAGAGCCGGGCCAGCGGCGAGCTGGTGTTCGTGGGCTACGGTTCCGCCGCGCCCGAGTACCGCTGGGACGACTTCAAGGACGTGGACGTCCGCGGCAAGGTGCTGCTGGTGCTGGTGAACGACCCGCCCGCCCCCGCGGCCGAGCCCAACCACTTCGGTGGCCGGGCGATGACCTACTACGGCCGCTGGACCTACAAGTTCGAGGAGGCCGAGCGGCGCGGGGCCGCGGGGATGCTCATCGTCCACACCACCGAGCGGGCGGGGTACGGCTGGCCCACCGTGGTCGGCTCCTGGGCCCGCGAGCAGCGCATGCTCCCGCGCGACCCGCGGCTCCCCGCGCCGCTGGGGGTGCGCGGCTGGATCACCGACAGCGCCGCCACCGCGCTCCTGGGCCGCGCCGGGCTGGACCTGGCGGCGCTGCGCGAGCGGGCGGCCCGGCGCGACTTCCGCCCCGTCGCCACCGGCATCTCCGTCGACCTCTCCTTCCGCAACCGGGTGGAGCACCTGGAGTCCGAGAACGTCATCGGCGTGATCCGCGGCTCCGATCCCGCGCTCCGCGACGAGCACGTGGCCTTCACCGCCCACTGGGACCACCTGGGGATCGGCCCGCCGATGGACGGCGACTCCATCTACAACGGCGCGCTCGACAACGCCTCGGGCGTGGCCGACGTGCTGGCCGTGGCCCGCGCCGCCGCCGCGCTCCCCGCGCCCCGGCGCTCGCTCCTCTTCGTCTTCGTCACGGCCGAGGAGTCCGGGCTGCTCGGCTCGGAATACTTCGCCCGCAACCCCGTGGTCCCCATCGAGCGCATCGTCGCCAACCTGAACGTGGACGGCGGCAACCTGCTGGGGCGCTCGCTCGACTTCCGCGTGCTGGGCGACACCAAGAGCACGCTGGGTCCCATGCTCGCCGCGCAGCTCGCCCGCCAGGGGTGGACGGTCTCGCCCGACGCCTTCCCCGAGCGCGGGGCCTTCTACCGCTCGGACCACTTCTCCTTCGCCCGGGCGGGGGTGCCGGCCGTCTCCATCGCCGCGGGGGTGGAGTACGAGGGGCGCCCGGCCGGGTGGGGCGCCGCGCAGCAGGAGGAGTACACCACGCGCCGCTACCACCAGCCCGGCGACGAGTACCGCCGCGACTTCGACCTGGCGGGCGCGGTGCAGCTCGCCGAGGTCGTGCTGGAGTTCGGGAGGTCGCTCGCCAACGCCGCCACGGTGCCGGAGTGGAACGCGGACGCCGAGTTCCGCGCCGCCCGGCCGCCGCGCGGCTCCACCCGCTGAACGAGGAGGAGGGTCGCATGCGAGGGATGAACCGCGTCCGCCTGCTGCTCGGCGCCCTGCTGCTGCTCGCGGCGGCCGCGCCCGGGGCGGCCGCCGCGCAGGAGACGCCCGAGGCCGTGGCGCGCCGCTACTTCGAGAGCATGCGCGCGGCGAACTGGACGGCCAACGTGGCGCTGATGCACCCCGAGGCGCTGGCGAGCTTCAAGCAGATCTTCGTCCAGCTCGGCACCGGCATCGGGCCCGAGGCGGTCCAGGAGCTGTTCGGGACGGACCCGGCCGGGCTGGAGCGGATGAGCGGCGAACAGGTCTACACCACCTTCATGCAGAAGGTGATGGGACAGTTCGGCGGCCTGGGCGAGATGATGGCGGGGATGGAGGCCGAGGTGGTGGGGCACGTGCCCGAGGGGGCGGAGCAGGCCCACGTCGTCTACCGCATGACGATGGAGATGGCCGGCATGTCCATGAACCAGATGCAGGTGATCTCGCTGAAGCGCGACGGCGGGACGTGGAAGGTGCTGCTGACGGGCGACATGGCGAACCTGGGCGCCATGTTCCGGGCGGAGGCCCCGGAGCCGTGACGGGCGCGCCCGCCGAGCACGTGGACGTGGGATAGCGCGCGTCCGCCTCAGCGGGCGGCGGCCACCTCCAGCCGCCGCGCGAAGCGCCGCAGCCCCTCCATCACGTCGTCGGCGTAGGCGGGCATGTCGCCCACCATCAGCTCCGCGTCGCGCGGCAGCGCCAGCTCCAGCGCCTCGATGGCGCGGTGGATGGCCTCGGCGCGCGCCTTCCGGGCGTGCATCTCGCCCACGATCGGGTTCGACACCCGGCGGCGCCGGATCTTCTGCTCGAACTCGGCCTTCCCCGCGTCGCTCACCGACACCCAGCCGTTGCGCTCCTGCACGAAGTCGCGCGACTTGAGCGCCCGCACCACCCGGCCGTCCAGGTGCTCGGTGGGAACCGGCCCGGTCTGCCGGTACAGGTACCGCAGCAGGTCGACCTGCTTGTCGTTCAATGTTGTGGACATGGGCGGATATATTACGCCACGCACGCAAAAACGCAAGGATTTTCGCCGGCCGTTTTCGGCCGTTCCCGCGCGGAGGAACCGCTGCTTACCGCCTTCCGGGAGAATTGGTTCCGTCCGCAAAAAAATCCGGCGTGGGAATCGCGAACATTACGCCAACGAGTGTCGCTTCGGGAGCGGAGCGGCGGCAAGTTCGGCCACGCCGCCCCTGCAATAGCGTCAGGATTCATGCACCGCTAGCCATCGCCCTCGCGGCGCAGGATCAGGTTGTACGCCTCGGGCGGGGCGTTGGGCTTCACCCGCACCGACTTGGCGGGGATCCCCACGTTCACGTGCCAGGGGCGCACGTCGCGCGTGGCCAGCGCCATGGCGCCCACCATGGCGTTCTCGCCCACCGTCGTCCCCGCCAGCACCGTCGCGTGGTAGGTGATGCGCACCCCGTCGCCGATGATGGTGGGGAGGTCGCTCACGTCGCGCTGGTCGACGATGGAGTGCGTGTGCGAGTAGATGTTCGCGTAGTCGGAGATGGACACGCGGTCCCCCAGCACGATGCCGCCGCGGTCGTCCAGGAGCACGTTGCGGTGCACCACCACGTCGTCGCCCACCTCCAGGTTGTAGCCGAAGGAGAACTCCACGAAGTGGAAGCACTTGAAGTTCTTCCCCACGCGCTTGAGGATGTGGGGCGCCAGCACGCGGCGGAAGCGCACGCCCAGGTGCACGTTGCCGCCCAGCGGGCTCTTGTCGAACATCTGCCACATCCAGAGCAGCGGCTTGCGCGCCATGAACTGCTCCACGTCCACCTCGGCGTAGTATTCCGGCTCGAGGGTCACGTTGCGCGCGTCCATCTGCGCCAGCCCCACCTGCGCGGCCAGCGGGAGGTGGCGGGGGTCCGCGCCGGACAGCCCCGGGTAGTAGAGGCCGGTGAGCGTATTGCGGCAGAGCTCCCAGCGGTCGTCGCCGCGCTCCAGGGCCTCCTGCAGCTCGCCCAGCCAGCGGTCGTACAGGGCCACGGACTCCGCGGCCGGCTCCAGTTGGCGGAGGGGGTAGATGGGCATGGGACGGCTTCCGGGTACGGGGCGAGGACGGGACCGCGGCCGACCCCTGGAAGTTGGCGGAGCCGGAAAGCGCGGGCAAGCGCCCGGGAGGAGCGTTGCCTTCGCGGCGGCCCGGGGGCACATTGTGCGGGAGGGCGAAACCCGGCCGGCCCGCGGCGCGTACGCAGCCCCGTCTCCCCGGCCCCGGGCACGCTTTTCGCGCCCGCCGCTCCCGACCCAGAAGGGCACCATGCACGACGTACTTCGCACCCGGCTGCTGCGGCACATCGAGGCGCTCCCCGAGGCGCAGCTCTACCAGGCCCTGGACTACGTGGAGTTCCTGGCCTCCAAGTACGCGCGCGACTCCATCCGCGCGCCCAACTCGGTGCAGCGCTTCGGCGAGCGGCTGGAGGACAAGATGCGCGGCCAGGGGCTGGCCCTCGGCACCATCCGGGGCGCCCTGGGCGTGGTGGGCACCGCCAGCCGCGTGGTCTCGGGGATCACCGAGGCGGGGCGGACGGTGATGAAGGAAGTGGAGCAGGTGATTCTGCCCAGGGATCAGGCCCCGCCGCCGCCACCCGCCCTTCCGCAGGGCGACGGCGACCAGGGCGGGCCGCCGCCGGCCACCTGAGACGGGAGAGTGATGCCGGAAGAAAGGGAGAGGCCGCGCCGCCGCACGCGCCCGCGCGACCTGGACGAGAGCGAGCTGGTGGGCCCGCGCCGCACGGAGGAGGACGAGCCGGCGCCGCGGCGCCGCAAGTCCGCCCCCCGCGCCCGGCGTCCCGTGGCGGAGGACGACGAGGAGCTGGTGGGCCCCCGCCGCATGGCCGGTGCGCGCCCGCGTCCCCGCCCGCGCGACGACGAGGAGGAGGACGAGGGCGAGGAGGACGGCCACCGCCGGCTCCCGGCGCCGCGCCTGCGCCGCCGCCCCCGCGCCGGCGACGCGCGCGACCGCGAGACGCTCAAGGCGCTCATCCGCGACATCCCCAACTTCGTCAAGCTCTTCTGGCGCCTGGCGCGCGACCGGCGGGTGTCGGTGCTCGACAAGGCGCTGGTGGCGGCGGTGGCGGCGTACGTGGTCTCCCCCATCGACCTGATCCCGGACATCGGGGTGCTGGGGCAGGTCGAGGACGTCTACCTGCTGGCGCTGGTGACGCGGCGGCTGCTGAACAACGCGGGGATCGACGTGCTGCTGGACCACTGGGACGGCGAGCTGTCGAGCCTGGAGGCGGCGCTCGACGCGCTGGACCGGGCGGGCTCGGTGCTCCCGGACCGGGTGCGCGGGCTCTTCGGAGGGCAGGGGCTGGCGTAACCGCAGTGCGAAGTGCGAAGTGCGATGGGTCCCGGGCGGTGCGGCGGCATCCCCGGGACCGTGCGTATAAGGAGAGTGCCATGTCGAATCCTGCCGATCCGGTCGAGATCCTCCGTGAGACCTTGAACGAGGTGGCGGGGGTGAAGGCCGCGTTCGTGTTCGGCTCCACCGTGAACGGGGATATCAGGCCGGACAGCGATATCGACCTGTTCATCGTCGAAGAGGGACTGCCACTCGAAGCGATCGGCCGCGCTCTGCTCGACGCACAGCGGCTCCTGGACCGCCCGCTCGACGTAAGGCGCTACACGCCTGCCGTCCTGGCGAAGAGGCTCGGGCGGAACGAGGGGTTTCTCCGGGAAGTGCTGTCGGGTCCCAAAACGTGGGTCGTGGGTTCCGAGGACGCTCTCACGGCATGAGTGGCCCGTGAACACGACGGTGCGGAGCCACCTGGCGGCCCGGCGCCTGGAGGAACGTCCCGCCGGTGATGACGAGGTGGCGGGGTTCTGGCGCAAGGCCGTCCAGGCGTACGGCGATGCCCGCAACCCCAGCTCCAGCCCGGAAAATCGGTTCGACGTAGCCCGCAGCCTCGCCTCCAGCCCGGAGCTCGAGGCCGCGCTCAACGAGGTGAATGGTCTCCGTACGCTCAGACACGCGGTCGAGTACGACTTCGAAGATGACGTGGATTCCAGCGCGGCCGAAGCCGGCATCCGCGTGGCCGAGAAAGTGATCAATCTCGGAGCGAAGCACCTGCGGCACGCTCGGCCTTCGCTAGCTCGGCGCATTCGGATGGTCAATCCCAGCTCCGGATAGAATCGTCGCTCGTGACGATGGACAACACCTCAGCCGCCCTCGTTCCGGACGGCCTCCTCTCCCGCGTGCGGGCGTTCGTGCGGGAGGAGATCGTGCCGCTGGAGGAGCGCTTCCTCCGCGAGCCCTTCCGCGCGCTCCTCCCCGCGCTGGACGAGGTGCGGGCGCGCGTGAAGGCCGCCGGGCTGTGGGCGCCCCACCTCCCCCGCGAGCTGGGTGGGCTCGGGCTGTCGCTGGCCGAGTTCGCGCCGGTGAGCGAGCTGCTGGGGTGGTCGCCGCTGGCGCACTACGCCTTCAACTGCCAGGCGCCCGACGTGGGCAACATGGAGCTGCTGCACGCGCACGGCACCCCCGAGCAGCAGCGGCGCTGGCTGGAGCCCCTCGCCCGCGGCGAAATCCGCAGCTGCTTCGCCATGACCGAGCCGGAGCACGCGGGCTCCAACCCGGTCTGGCTCTCCGCCACCGCCGTGCGCGACGGCGGCGAGTACGTCATCGACGCCCACAAGTGGTTCACCTCCTCGGCCGACGGCGCCGCCTTCGCCATCGTCATGGCGGTCACCGACCCCGCCGCCGAGCGCCCCCACGCGCGCGCCAGCCAGATCATCGTCCCCGCCGGCACGCCCGGCTTCCGCATCGTCCGCAACCTCCCCGTCATGGGCGAGGCGGGCGAGGACTACTTCAGCCACGCCGAGGTGGTCTTCGAGGCGTGCCGCGTGCCGGTGGAGAACCGCATCGGGCCGGAGGGCGCGGGGTTCCTGCTGGCGCAGGAGCGATTGGGACCGGGACGCATTCACCACTGCATGCGGTGGATCGGGGTGGCGGAGCGCGCCTTCGACCTGATGTGCCGCCGCGCCGTGCTGCGCGAGCTGGCCCCCGGCGACCCGCTGGGCACCCGCCAGGCGGTGCAGCACTGGATCGCCGAGAGCCGGGCGGAGATCGACGCGGCGCGCCTGCTCTCGCTCGACGCCGCGGCGCGCATCGACCGTGGCGGGGCGAAGGCGGCGCGGGTGGAGGTCTCCACCATCAAGTTCTTCGTGGCGGGGGTGCTGCAGCACGTGATCGACCGGGCCCTCCAGGTGCACGGCGCCGCGGGGATGACGGACGACCTCCTCCTCTCCTTCTGGTATCGCCACGAGCGCGGGGCGCGCATCTACGACGGCCCCGACGAGGTGCACAAGTCGCTGGTGGCGCGCGAGATCCTGAAGGGCTACGGCCTGCGCGCGGGGGATTGACCGCCCGCCGAGGCTTTCCCTATCTTCGAAAAGGTCCCGTTCCCGATCCACGAAACGACATGACCGCCGCCGCACCGCTCGTCCGCCGATTTAGCCGCCCCCCGTCCCCGGCCGGGAGGTGGGAGGCGTACACGCGCGTGCGGTAGGCACGCGCATCCTCTCCGGCGTGGCCCTGACGGGCGCGCCCCCCGGCCTCGGCCCGGGGGGCTTTTTCGTGCCCGTCATCCACGTCCACGTTCCCGGAGAGGAGCTTTCCCATGCGTCCCCGCATCCTGTCGCCCGAAGCGCTGGAGCGCGCCCTGCGCCTCCGCGACCTGACCGATCCCACGCAGGGTCCCCACGCCCTGCAGGCGCTGATCGACCGCATCACCGGCGCGCTCGCCGTGCGCTGGGGATGCGCGCTGCGCGTGCACCGCGCGCACCCGGTGGTGCCCATCGCCGACAACTACGACCGCCTGCACT
>DASUNK010000556.1:0-2203 GCA_036277195.1 Longimicrobiaceae bacterium
GACCATGCGGGCGGCAACACCTTCCGCGACGGCGAAGGGCAGGTGCGCGTCTCCTTTCCCAACGCCCGCTACGTGGTGCAGCGCGGCGAGTGGGAGTGGGCGCACCGCGCCAACGAGCGGACCAGTGCCAGCTACCTGCCCGACAACTACGAGCCGGTGATGGCGGCGGGGCGGCTGGATCTCGTCGAGGGAGACGTGGAGACCGTTCCCGGGATCTCGGTGATGCGCACCCCCGGCCACTGCCCGCACCACCAGTCGGTGCTGGTGCGCTCGGGCGGCGAGACGGCGTGCTTCCTGGCGGACGTCGTCCCCACCATGGCGCACCTGCCGCTCCCCTGGATCATGGGCTACGACGTGGAGCCGCTGGTGACGCTGGAGAGCAAGCGCGCGCTGCTGAAGCGCGCGGTGGAGGAGCGCTGGCTGCTGGTGTCCACGCACGACCCGTTCGTGCCCTGGGGCTACGCGGCGGGCGACGGGAAGAACGTACGGCTGGAAGCAGCCGATTGAGACCCTGAACTCGACCTCGGAAGGAACGAAGACGATGATCGATATCGCGCGGGACCCGAAGACCACTCCCGTCATCGTGAGTGCGGTGCGCACGCCGATCGGCCGGTTCCTCGGCGGGCTGGCGGCGCTCCCCGCGCCCGAGCTGGGCGCCGTCGCCATCCGCGAGGCGGTGAAGCGCGCCGGCGTGCCGGGCGAGGACGTCGCCGAGGTGATCATGGGGAACGTGGTGCAGGGCGGGGTGGGGCAGGCGCCCGCCCGGCAGGCCGCCATCCGCGCCGGCCTCCCCAGCACCGTCTCGGCCCTCACCATCAACAAGGTGTGCGGCTCGGGGCTCAAGGCGGTGATGCTGGCCGCGCAGTCCATCCGCGCCGGCGACAGCCAGGTGGTGGTGGCCGGCGGGCAGGAGAGCATGTCCAACGCCCCCTTCTACGTCTACGGCTACCGCGGCGGCGTGAAGTTCGGCGACCAGGCGCTGGTGGACGGGCTGGTGCGCGACGGCCTGTGGTGCTCCTTCTGCGAGGTGCACATGGGCGGGCACGCCGAGTACACGGCCAAGAAGGCGGGGATCACGCGGGAGATGGCGGACGAGTTCTCGGCGGCGTCGCACCGCAAGGCGGTCGAGGCCGCCCGCGCCGGGAAGTTCAGGGAGGAGATCGTCCCGGTGGAGATCGCCGGGCGCAAGGGCCCCACGGTGGTGGACGCGGACGAGGGCCCGCGCGAGGACAGCACGACGGAGTCGCTGGGGAGGCTGAAGCCCGCCTTCGCCAAGGACGCGCCCGAGGACGTCACCGAGCCGGTGGTGACGGCGGGGAACGCCTCGTCGATGAACGACGGCGCCTCGGCGGTGGTGGTGGTGAGCGAGGAGTACGCGCGGGCGCACGGGCTCACCATCCTGGCGCGCATCAACGCCTACTCCACCGGCGCGGTCGAGCCGCGGGAGCTCTTCTTCGCGCCGATCGAGGCGGTGAAGCGGCTGATGCGGAAGGCCGGGACGGAGATCGGCGACTACGACCTGATCGAGGCCAACGAGGCGTTCGCCGTGCAGGCGCTGGCGGACGGCGCCGGGCTCGGATGGGACTGGGAGCGCGTGAACGTGCACGGCGGCGCGGTGGCGCTGGGACATCCGATCGGCGCCTCGGGCGCGCGCGTGCTCACCACCCTGCTGCACGCCATGCAGGACCGCGGCGCCGAGACCGGGCTGGCCACGCTCTGCCTGGGCGGCGGCGACGCCGTGGCCCTGTCCGTCGAGCGGGTGTAACCCAGGACCAAGGACGATCCGATGAGCGAGACCCTCTCCCGCTGGACCACCGCCGAGGTCGTTCCCTCGCGCACGGCGCGGCGGGTGATCGGCGTGGTGGCCTTCGCCGCCGCCACGGCCTTCGGGGCGAAGGTGGCCATCCCCCTCCCGGGGACGCCGGTGCCCTTCACCCTGCAGCCGCTCTTCGTGCTGCTCGCCGGCGCCGTGCTGGGGGCGCGGCTCGGCGCCGCCAGCCAGGCGCTCTACCTGGCCGCCGGCGTCGCCGGGCTCCCGGTGTTCGCGGCGGGCGGCGGGGCGGCGTACCTGCTCGGCCCCACCGGCGGCTACCTCCTGGCCTATCCCCTGGCCGCGTGGCTGGCCGGCCGCTTCGCGCGCGGCGGCACCCTGCCGCTCCTGGGCGGGCTGCTGGCGGGGCTCGCCGCCATCTACGCCGGCGGG
>DASUNK010000557.1:0-2780 GCA_036277195.1 Longimicrobiaceae bacterium
GCCGACGGCGAGGCGGTGCTGCGGCGGCTCCCCGGCTTCCTCTCGCAGCCGGGGGTGACGGCGGTGGTGTTCAACTTCGTGGACCTGCTCACCCACGGCCGCTCGGAGAGCGCGGTGCTCTGGGAGGTGGCGCGCGACAAGGAGGCGCTGCGCGCCCTCACCCGGCAGTGGTTCGAGCGCTCCGAGGCGTTCGCCGCCATCCGCGAGGCGCTGGGGCGGGGGGTGCCGGTGCTGGTGACCACCGACCACGGCTCCATCCACTGCCACCGCCCGGCCACCGTCTTCGCCAAGCGCGACACCACGCAGAACCTGCGCTACAAGTTCGGCGACGACCTGCGCGCCGAGGACCGCTCGCTGGCCTTCTCCACCGGCGACGAGCGGGTGCTGCGCTTCCCGCCGGGGCGGGCGGCCACCAACTACCTCATCGCGCTCGAGGACGTCTTCTTCGTCTATCCCACCAAGCTCCGCCAGTACCAGGCGCGCTACCGGGGCAGCTTCCTGCACGGCGGCATCAGCCCCGAGGAGATGATCCTCCCCGTGGCGTTGCTCACCCCCCGATGAGGCTCTACCTCCGCATCCTCGGCTACCTGCGCCCGCACGGCGGGCTCTTCGGGGTGGCGGTGGCGGCCATGGTGGTGCACTCGGCGCTCGACGCCTTCTCGCTGGCGCTGCTGATGCCCTTCCTCGACGTGCTCTTCGGCAGGTCCGAGGGGACGCTGGGCGCGGCCGGGCAGCTCTTCGGCGGCGGCGCCGGCGCGGTGGGCGACCTGCTGGCCCGTTCGGTGGGGTGGCTGGTGGAGGGGCGCGCGCCGATGGACGCGCTGCGCAACGTGGTGGCGCTCCTCTTCGGCGTGTTCCTGCTGAAGAACGTGGCCCTCTACGTCTACCAGTACACGGTCTCGGTGGTGGAGGGGCGCGTCACGCGCGACATCCGCAACCGCATCTACGGCCACCTGCTGCACCTGGGCTTCCCCTTCTTCCAGCGCACCCGCGCCGGGCAGGTGATCTCGCGCGTCACCAACGACGTGGACCAGATGCGGACGCTGGTGACGGGGAACCTCTCCAAGCTCCTCTTCTCCGTCATCCAGGCGCTCTGGTTCCTGGGCGCGCTCTTCCTCCTCTCCTGGAAGCTCACCCTGGTGGCCGTGCTCTTCCTGCCGCCGATGCTCGGGCTCTGGGTGCGCTTCCGCAAGCGGCTGCGGCGCGGGGTGCTGCGCGTGCTCGACGCGGTGGGCGAGGTGGCCTCGCACCTCCAGGAGACGGTGGCGGGGATCCGCCTGGTGAAGGCCTCCGGCGCCGAGGGGTGGGAGGAGAAGCGCTTCCAGGCGCTCACCCGCACGCACTACCGGGCGTGGGTGCGCAACGAGCGCTGGCGCAAGTTCTTCCCGCCGGCCACGGAGATGATCACCGCCACCGCCATCCTGGCGCTCCTCTGGTACGGGAGCTGGCTGGTGCTGGGCGAGCGCTCGCTCTCGGCCAGCGGCTTCCTGACGGCGCTGCTCTACGCGGGGCGGCTGATGACGCCGGTGAAGTTCATCGCCCAGTTCTCCTCGGTGGTGCAGCCCGGGCTGGCGGCCGCGGAGCGCGCCTTCGAGCTGCTCGACGCGCCGACGGAGATCACCGACCGCCCGGGGGCGCTCCCGGTGGCGGGCTTCCGCGACGCCATCCGCTTCGAGGAGGTCGAGTTCGAGTACGCGCCCGGGGCGCCGGTGCTGCGCGACGTGGAGCTGGAGATCCGCCCCGGGCAGGTGGTGGCGCTGGTGGGGCCGAGCGGGGCGGGGAAGAGCACGCTGGCGGACCTCATCCCCCGCTTCCACGACCCCACGCGCGGGCGGGTGACGCTGGACGGGGCGGACCTGCGCGACCTGCGGCTGGCGGAGCTGCGCGGGCTGCTGGGGATGGTGACGCAGGAGACCATCCTCTTCCACGACACGGTGCGGGCGAACATCGCCTACGGGATGGCGGGCGTGCCGCAGGAGGCGCTGGAGGCGGCGGCGCGGGCGGCCAACGCGCACGACTTCATCGCCGCGCTGCCGCAGGGCTACGACACGGTGCTGGGGGAGAAGGGGACGCGGCTCTCGGGAGGGCAGCGGCAGCGGATCGCCATCGCGCGGGCGCTGCTGCGCAACCCGCCGCTCCTCATCCTGGACGAGGCCACCAGCGCGCTGGACACGGAGAGCGAGCGGCTGGTGCAGCAGGCCATCGACGAGCTGATGGCGCACCGCACGGTGCTGGTGATCGCGCACCGGCTCTCGACCATCCGCCGGGCCAGCCAGATCGTGGTGATGGAGGGCGGGCGCATCGTGCAGCGCGGCACGCACGACGAGCTGATCGGGAGCGACGGGCTGTACCGCCGGCTCTACCGCATGCAGTTCGGGAGCGAGGACCAGGCAGCGGATTAAAAGATAGTCCTGAGTCCTAAGTCCTAAGTCCTAAGTGCAGAACTGCGGGGCTCAGGGCTCAGGACTCAGGACTCAGGACTTAGGACTTAGGACTTCTTCTCCCAAACGTATCGCATACATGAACGTTCCCCTGCTGGACCTGACCGGGCAGTACCGCGGCATCGCCCGCGAGGTGACGGACGCCGTGCAGCGCGTCATCGAGGAGCAGCGCTTCATCCTGGGGCCTGTGGTGGAGCGCTTCGAGGCGGAAGTGGCGGCCGCGCTCGGCGTGCGCCACGCCGTGGGGTGCGCCAGCGGCACCGACGCCATCCTCCTCGCCCTGCGCGCCTTCGACTGCGGTCCCGGCGACGAGGTGGTGACCGCGCCCTTCACCTTCTT
>DASUNK010000558.1:0-5115 GCA_036277195.1 Longimicrobiaceae bacterium
CGGGGATGGAGCGCGCACTCCCCTTGCCGTCGTCGCGGCCGGAGAGCGCCACCAGCACCGTGGGGCGGTGGATGCGCTCCACCACGCGCGACGCCACGATCCCGATCACCCCCGGGTGCCACCCCTCGGAGGCCAGCACCACGCCGCGGTCGCGCTCGGGATCGTACGTCGCCTCCAGCGCGGCCATGGCCTCGCGCAGCGTCTGCCCGTCCACCGTCTGCCGCCAGCGGTTCTCCGTCTCCAGCACCTGCGCGATCTCGTCCGCCTCGCGCGGGTCGTCGGTGGTCAGCAGCCGCACGCCGCGCAGCGCCTCGCCCATCCGCCCCACGGCGTTGATGCGCGGCGCCAGCACGAAGCCCACCTGCGCGGCGCTCACCTCGCCCTTCCCGGCCAGGCCGGTGGCGGCCAGGAGGGCGCGCAGCCCGGGGTTGGGCGTCTCCGGGAGCACCTTGAGCCCCCAGCGCACCAGCGTGCGGTTCTCGCCGCTCAGCGGGGCGATGTCGGCGATGGTGGCCACCGCCACCAGGTCGAGGAAGGAGTGCAGCCGCTCCTGCGGGTAGCCCACCTCGGCCGCCACGGCGCAGCAGAGCTTGTACGCCACGCCCACGCCGGCCAGCCCCTTGTCCGGGTAGGGGCAGTCGCGCCGGTTGGGATTGACCACCGCGGCGGCGTCCGGGAGGGTGGGACCGGGGGTGTGATGGTCGGTGACGATGACGTCGATGCCGGCCGCGCGGGCGCGCGCCACCGCCTCGTGCGCCACGATCCCGCAGTCGCCGGTGAGGATGAGCGTGGCGCCCTGCTCGCGGGCGGCGCGGACGCCGGCGTCCGAAAGGTCGTAGCCGTCCACCAGCCGGCGGGGGACGAAGGGCACGGCGCGGGCGCCCATCTTCCCCAGCGCGCGCACGAAGAGCGCGGTGGCGCAGATGCCGTCCACGTCGTAGTCGCCGTGCACCAGGATGGTCTCGCCCGCCGCGATGGCGCGGCGGATGCGCGCCACGGCGTCGCCCATCCCCGCCAGCAGGGCCGGCGGGTGGATCTGCCCCGGGTGGGGGCGCAGGAAGTCGCGGGCGGCGGCGGTCTCGCCGAAGCCGCGCTGCACCAGCAGTCGGCAGAGCGCGGCGGGCAGCCTCAGCTCCTGGCAGAGGCGCTCCACGGCGGCGCGGTCGGCGGAGGGAGGAGGGACCCAGCGGCGGGCGGGAGGTGCGGCGAGCATGCCGAAGTGTAGCCGCAGATCCGCCGAAAGTCTAGCGGGTGGACGGCCCCGTGCCGAACCCGCCACACGCGGGACGGCGGCCCTTCAGCGGAAGAGCCAGACCAGCCCGGAGAGCAGGATCAGCACGGTCACGAGGACGATGAGGAACGGTCCGGCGCTCCGCCGGCCGCTCGGCATGTCCGGCGGGCGCTGAGGGACGGGCTGCGAGCCGCCCTCGAAGGGCGGCTCCCGGTCTGACGGGGCCACGGCTGCTCCTCCTGCACGGGTCGGCGCGGTGCGCGGTCGCGGTCCGTGCCGGCAACCGGCGTGCCCCGCCGCGTGGATTGCGGCGCACGGGAGCCGGTGTAGCTTTCCCGCCGAGCTGGAATCCACCGCGCCCCGCTGCCCCGACGATGCCCGAACCGTACGCGCTGGACCTGCCGGAGATCACCACCGAGCGGCTCGTGCTGCGCCTGGCCGAGCCCGGCGACGTTCCCGCCGTCGTGCGCTACCAGCAGGAGAACCAGGAGCACCTGGCGGCATCGCGGCCGCGGGTGACGGCGGAGTTCTTCAGCGAGGACTTCTGGCACGCGCAGGTGCACGCCAGCCGCGCCGAGTTCCGCAGCGACCGCTCGCTGCGGCTGCTGGTGTTCGAGCGCGCGGAGCCGGGGCGAGTGATCGGCAACATCAACTTCACCCAGATCCAGCGCGGCCCGGCGCAGTTCTGCTTCCTGGGCTACGGCGTCGACCGCGAGCGCGAGGGGCGCGGGCTGATGCGCGAGGCGCTGGAGGCGGCGATCCGCTACGTGTTCGAGGAGATGAACCTGCACCGGGTGATGGCGAACCACGCGCCGTGGAACGAGCGCAGCGGGGGGCTGCTGCGGCGGCTGGGGTTCGTGGTGGAGGGGTACGCGCGCGACTACCTGTACCTCGACGGCCGCTGGGTGGACCACGTGCTCACCAGCCTCACCAACCCGAACTGGCGGGAGCGCTAGGCGCATCAGCGCGCGCGCAGGACCGGCGAGGCGATGAGCACGGGCGCCGCGAGCAGGCCGCCGCACGCCGCGATCCACGCCGTCGCGGACATGCCGGCGGCCTCCGCCAGCGGACCCGCCACCAGCGCCCCCGCCGGCAGCACCAGCCCGGTCACCACGTGGAAGGTGGCGTTGGCGCGCCCCAGCACCTCCGGCGGCAGCACTCGCTGCCGCAGGCTCAGCGAGTGGATCAGGTACGCCCCGAGGAAGGTGTCCCCGATCAGCTGCTGCAGGACCAGGAGCGGGACCGCCACGGACCCGTTCGCCAGCGCGAGCGGGATGAACAGGTTCGCCGCCGCTCCGATCGCCAGCGACACCGCCATCGCCCGCCCCATCCCCGCGCGGCGCGCCAGGGGCTCCGCCAGCAGGGCGCCGGCGAGCGCCCCGACGCCGCCCACGCTGATGACCACCCCCGCCGTCGCGGGGCTGAGGCCGAGCGTGTCCAGCGCCAGCAGCATGTACAGCCCGAGCCAGAAGCCACCGAAGAAGAACACCACCGCCTCGGCGAGCAGCGCCGGCCCCACCAGCGGGTGCGCCAGGCAGGCGCGGACGCCGGTCAAGACGTCGCCCACCACCGTCGGGCGTGTCTCGCTCGCCGCTACGGGCGTCTCGCGCACACGGATGCGGCTGAGGAGGAGCGCCGACCAGAGGTAGGAGAGCGCGTCGAGGGCCACCGCCACCGGCGCCGTCAGGGCCTGCACCAGCACGCCCGCCACGCCCGGCCCGGTGGCCTCCGCGATGGATTCCGTCGCCTCCAGCCGGGCGTTGCCTTCGAGCACGCGCTCCCGGCCCACCAGTGCGGGCAGGTAGCTGTTGTCGGCGAGCTGGAAGAGCGTGGTGGCGGCGCCCACCGCGGTGGCTACCCCGTAGAGCTGCGGCATGGTGAGCACCCCGAGCCACGCCGCCGCCGGGATGGTGAGGATCAGCAGCGCGCGCGCCAGGTCGGCGCCGACCAGGAGCGGCCGCCGGGCGGCGCGGTCGACGTATCCCCCCGCCAGCAGCCCCACGAACACGCCGGGCGCCACCCCGAGCGCGGAGAGCACGGCGACCTGCGTGGGCGTCGCCCCGAGCGAGAGGATGGCGATGATCGGCAGGGCCGTGCGCGTGATCCGGCTGCCGAACGCGCTGGCGGCCTGCGCCGCCCAGAGCCGCAGGAAATCCGGATGCCTCCAGAGCCCACCCGAGGGCCACCACCGCATCGATCCGTCCGGTCGCGCTGAAGGGTGGAGAGGAGAAGACTGGCACAACCGGGCCGCCGCACGCATGATGTGTCAGCCCCGCGGAGCAGCAGACCTCATCCCCGGAGGTACCCCATGCCACAGATCACGCTCAAAGAGGTGCCGGACGTGCTGGCTCCCGCCTTCGCGGAAGGCGACCCGGCCCACGACTCCCGGCGGCAGGAGCAGGAGAACGTCAGGGTGCTGGAGCACCTGTTCGGCCTCATCGCGGCGGGCCGCTTCGAGGAGCTGCCGGACCTCTTCACCCCCGAGATCACCTTCGAGCTGGCCGCCCCGCCCGAGCTGTCCTGGGTCCGCGAGGCCGCCGGGCCGGAGGCGGTCGCCGCCGCCATCGCCGCCAACTTCCGCTCGGTGCGGGAGCAGCGCCCGGAGCTGCTCTCGCTGGTGGCGCAGGGCGACACGGTCATGCTCATGGGCCGCGAGGAGGGCCGCCACGCGCGCACGGGCGAGCCGTACCGGGTGCTGGTGGCGCAGCAGTACACCTTCAGCGACGGACGGCTCGCCGCCTTCCGCTCGACGGCGTGCATGCACCCGTAGGACCGGACAGGAGCGGAGAATGGGCGTCCTCGACGGGCTGGCGGCCTGCGCCGGGAGCTGGCGCGGCACCAACACGCTGCACGACCCCCACAGCGGCCAGGCGCAGGAGTCGCCGGGCACGGCCACCGTCACCCCCGTGCTGGGTGGCCGGTTCGTGCGGGTGGAATACACCTGGGAGTACCAGGGAACGCCGCAGGAAGGCTCGCTCCTGATCGGCTACGACCCCGGGGTGGGCGAGCTCCACGCGCACTGGGTGGACACCTGGCACATGGGGCACGCGGGGTTTCCGTGCCGCGGCCCGGCACCCGGTGGCCCCACGCTCGCCGTGCGCGGCTCCTACCCCGCGCCTCCCGGGCCGGACTGGGGGTGGCGCATCGAGCTCACGCCCGACGGCGGCGAGGCGCTGCGCATGGCGATGGTCAACATCTGGCCCGAGGGCCGCGAGGACCCCGCCGTCGAGGCGACGTACACGCGGGCCTGACGGCCGGCCTCGCGGCTACGGCGCCGGCGGCCGGCCGATGCGGATGGTCTCGCGCGGCATCGGCGGCGGCGGGGGAGGCGGCTGCGGCGGCTGCGGCTCCTGCCGCGGCGGCTGGCGCGGCTCCGACGGCGGGATGCGGAAGGTGTCCCGCGGCGCCGGCTTCGGCGGCTTCGGCGGCACCGGCGGCGCTGGCACCGGCGGGTCGGTGACAGACGCCGCGGCGATCAACAACGACGTGATCCAGACGAGCGGCGATGATGCCGCGGGCCTCAGGATCACGGCAAACGGTGGTGCCGGCTTCGGCGGCTTTGGCGGAGTCGGTGGACAGGGCGCCGGAGGGTTCGGCCCCGACGGCGGCGCCGGAGGCACGGGCGGCGGCGCGACGTTCGTCGGGACCGGCGGCGCCGCAGGTGCAGGCGGCGCGGGCGGCGTTGGCGCTGCAGGCTTCGGCGGTTTTGGTGGCCCCGCAGGGGCGGGAATCGGCGGCGACGTCGTCGTGTCTGCCGAGAATAACGGAGCGATCACCACCACTGGCGCCGATTCCAGCGGCATCGTCATCAATGCAACCGGCGGCGCCGGCTTCGGTGGTTTCGGTGGCACAGGTGGCCTTGGCTCCGGCGGTTTCGGCGGCTT
>DASUNK010000559.1:0-3728 GCA_036277195.1 Longimicrobiaceae bacterium
CCCTGAGCGACGAGGTGGAGGTGCGCCGCGGCGCACCGGGCGTGCGGCTGCGCGTGGCGGGCGGCATCGACGCCGGTCCGCCCGAGCGCAACCTGGCCACGCGCGCGGCCGAGGCTTTCTACGGCGCACTGGGTGAGCCTCCGGCGGTGGAGGTGGCGCTGGAGAAGCGGATCCCCGCGGCGGCGGGCCTCGGCGGGGGGAGCTCCGACGCGGCCGCCGTGCTGCGCGCGCTCGACCGGCTGCACGGCGAGCCGCTCGGGCGGGCGGGGCTGCTCCGGCTGGCCGCCGGACTGGGGAGCGACGTGCCGTTCTTCCTCTGCGGCTCGCCGCGCGCGCTGGCGTGGGGGCGCGGCGAGCGGCTCCTCTCCCTGCCGCCGCTCCCGGCGCGGCCGGTGGTGGTGGCGACGCCCGGCACCGCGCTCTCCACGGCCGACGCCTTCGCCGCGGTGGCCGCCCGGCGCGGCGGAGCCCATCCCCCCACGCCCGTCCTCATCTCCCCGGAAGACCTGGGGAGCTGGGAGGGCACGGCGACGCTGGCGGTGAACGACTTCGAGCCCGTGGCGCTGGAGCGCATTCCGGGGCTGGCGCAGGCGCTGGCGATCCTGCGCCGGTCGGGCGCCGAGATCGCGCTGCTGGCGGGGAGCGGATCGTCCGTCTTCGGCGTGTTCGCCTCCGCGTCCGCGCGCGACGCGGCGCTCCCGCAGCTGGAGGCGCTGGGGATGGCGTGCCGGCGCGCGGAGACCCGCACGGCGGAGCCCGAGCCGCAGGTTGACCCCGCGGCAGACCTCGGCTAAGTTTTTTGCGCGCAGGCACTAAGCTCCCCCCTGGTGTAAGGGCAACACTCCGGTCTTTGGAACCGGCAATCCACGTTCGAATCGTGGGGGGGGAACTCTCGTGACGACGAGCGCGGCCCCGTGGCGTGACTTCGCCGCGGGGCCGCCGTCTCCAACCTTCCCCTATACGACGTCTCGTGCTCTCGAACTCCACCTCCGTGCTGAAGCGGGCGGCCGTGCTGCTGGCCGTGCTGGCTCCCGCCGCGTTCGTGCGGGCGCCGCAGGACGAGGTGCGCGCGGGATGGCTGCACGTGACGTGGTGGGATCCCGCCGGCGATGCGCGCGGGGCCCGCGTCAGCTATCACCTGGTGGATGACGAGGGAGACGCCGTCGAGCTGCTCCTCGGCGACCTCCCCGCCGGGAGCGAAGGGCCGCTCGCGCTCGACCGCCGCCGCGTGACCGTGCGCGGGAGCCGCGTCCGCGCCGGGCGCCGGCCCGCGCTGCGCGTGCGCTCGGTGGCGCGGCAGGGAGGAGCGCGCTTCTCCCTCTCCCCCGCCCCGGCCTCCGGGGCGCGGCCGTACGTCACCCTCCTCTGCCGCTACGCGGACGTGCCGGACACCCAGCCGCAGCCGCGCGCCACCTACGAGGCGTGGATGACCGGCTCCGGCTACCCCACGCTCGACCACTACTGGCGCGAGGCCTCGGAGGGGCGCGTGAACCTCGCCGGGAGCCGGGTGTTCGGCCCGTACGTGCTCCCCGGCGCGCGCTCCGACTACGTGGCGAACGGGGAGCAGCTCCTCGACAAGCTGGTGAAGGACTGCACCGGCGCGGCCGACGCGGACGTGCACTTCCCGTCCTATGCCGGCATCACCCTGCAGTTCAACGCGGACCTGAACGGCTTCTCGTACGGGGGAAGCTGGACGGTGGCGGCGGACGGGCAGGCGCGGCCGTATCCCATGATGTGGATGGCGAGCTGGGCCGGGCAGTCCACCTACGCCCACGAGATCGGCCACTCCTTCGGGCTGCCGCACTCCTCCGGGCCGTACGAGAAGACGTACGATTCGAAGTGGGACGTGATGAGCGGCGGCGGGGCGCGCGACCCGGAGCTGGGCACGCACGTGGGGAACCACACCATCGCCTGGCACAAGGACCGGCTGGGGTGGATCCCCGCGGCGCGGCGGTACGTGGCGGCGCCGGGGAACGACGCCACCCTGCTGCTGGAGCGGGGAGCGGCGCCGGGGTCGGGGGGATACCAGCTGGCGGTGATCCCCCTCTCCGGCGACTCGGTGTTCTACACCGTGGAGGCGCGCCGCCCGGCCGGCTACGACGGTCCGCCGCGACTCCCCGGAGACGCGGTGGTGATCCACCGGGTGCACACGCGCCGGCTTCGCCCCGCGCAGGTGGTGGACGTGGACGGCAACGGCAACCCCAACGACACGGGCGCGGGCTGGACGCCGCTCGAGACCTTCACCGACGAGGAGGCGGGGGTGAGCGTGCGGGTGCTGGAGCCCACCGCCTCCGGCTTCCGCGTGGGGATCACCGTGCTCGGGCCGCTGGCCGCGGACGACGGCGTGGCGCCGCCGCCGGCGCGCATGGGGGCGGAGTACACGCACCGGCTGGCGCCGGCGGGAACGTCCGAGGGGGTAGTGTGGCGCGTGGTGGCCGGGTCGCTGCCCGAGGGGGTGAAGCTGGCGGAGGACGGCACCCTCTCCGGGATCCCCGCGCAGAGCGGCGCGTTCGCCTGCACGGTGGAGGCGAGCACCGCGCGCGCCCGGGGCACCCGCCAGCTGACGCTGCAGGTGGACCGTCCGGTGCTGCAGCCGGCGGCGGTGACGGACCACCTGCTGACGGGCGTGGGATTGAGCCCGGACGAGGCGCGCTTCGTGGACCTGCTCGGCAACCGCAACGGGCGGCTCGACGTGGGCGACGTGCGCGCCTGGCTGGCTCAGCCGTAGCGGCTCAGCGAACGGCGGACGCCAGCGACGGCGCCCGCCGCCACGCCTCCCATCGCTCCCCCTCCAGCACCTCCCACGCGCCCCCGCCGGGGAGGAGGAGGCCGCGCCCGCACCAGCCGGCCAGGAAGTCCAGGTCGTGGCTGGCGACGAGCACCGCCGCCCCGCCCGCCCGCCGCGCGTCCAGCTCGGCCACCAATCGCCCGGCCGAGGGGCGGTCCACCCCGTTCAGCGCCTCGTCCAGCAGGATCATCCGCGGCCGGTGCAGGAGCGCCGCGGCCACGGCCGTCTTCCGCCCCATCCCCTGCGACAGCTCGCGGCAGAGCGTCCCCTCCGCGCCGGCCAGCCCCAGCAACTCCAGCAGCCGCGCCGTCTCGCCACGCGCCACCTCGGCGGCCAGCCCGCGCGCGGCGGCCACGAAGCGCAGCATCTCGCCCAGCGTCAGCTCGCCGTAGAGGAAGGGCTGCTCGGGGACGTAGCCCGTGCGGGCGGCCGCGCCCGCGGGGTCGGCGAAGGGATCCACCCCACAGAGCCGCACCTCGCCGCCGTCGGGGAGCCGGTCGCCGGTGATGCAGCCGACGAGGGTGGACTTGCCGGCGCCGTTGGGGCCCAGCAGCGCCACCGCCTCGCCCGATGCCACGGAGAAGCTCACCCCGGCCAGCACCGGCTTGCGTCGGTACGCCTTGCGCAGGCCCTCCACCACCAGCGGGAGCGCGGCGGCCATCCCGGCTACCGCCCCGCCGCGGCCAGGGAGAGGCCCGCGGCCACGCCCGCGCCCGCTGCCGCCCCCACGAGCCACCACCACGCGGGCGAGGTGGGCACCGAGGCCGCCCACGCCAGCGCCACCGGGAGCACCACCCCCAGCGCCAGCCCGAAGGCCAGCGCCCAGCGCCCCAGCAGCCGGTCCGCCCAGCGCAGCCCCAGCGCGCGGTCCAGCCAGCGCACGCGGCGGCGCTCCAGCCGCCCCAGCGCCACCACCGCCAGCCCCTGCGCCGCCAGCGCC
>DASUNK010000560.1:0-2179 GCA_036277195.1 Longimicrobiaceae bacterium
GCGCGGCCCCCGGCGGAGCGGCGTCCGGGCGGGCCCGCGTTCGAGGGCGGTTTCCCCTGGGACGAGTTCTACTCCGGCGTGCAGCACCCGCACGTGGCGGCGGGGCCCGGCGACCGCGTGGAGCCCGTCAGCCGCATGACGCAGCTCATCGCGCAGAACATGGTGCTCTCGCGGCGCATCTCGCCGCACGTGCACTCGTACTTCGAGGTCGACTACTCGCGCGTGGACCAGACGCGGGCGAAGAACCGCCGCGTCTGGGAGGAGCAGGGGGTCAAGATCACCTACACCCACTTCATCGCCTGGACGGTGGCGCGGGCGCTGCGCGAGCACCCCAAGCTCAACGCCGCGCT
Organism: Longimicrobiaceae bacterium; assembly: GCA_036277195.1. Taxonomy (GTDB): domain Bacteria; phylum Gemmatimonadota; class Gemmatimonadetes; order Longimicrobiales; family Longimicrobiaceae; genus Longimicrobium. Next base: position 351 of record DASUNK010000560.1, read on the forward strand.
CTCCGACGACGGGGTGATCTACCGCGCGGAGGTGAACCTGGGGATCGCCGTGGCGCTGGAGAACGGGCTGATCGTGCCGGTGGTGAAGAACGCGGACGAGCTGTCGCTGGTGGGGCTGGCCAGGAAGGTGAACGACGTGGCCACGCGGGCGCGGGGCAAGAAGCTCTCGCCCGAGGAGGTGCAGGGCGGCACCTTCACCATCACCAACCCCGGGATCTTCGGCACCACCATCGGCTTCCCGATCATCAACCAGCCGCAGGTGGCCATCCTGGGGGTGGGCGGGGTGGAGATGCGCCCCGCGGTGGTGAGCGACGAGTACGGCAACCATGCCATCGTGCCGCGCCGGCGGGGGTACATCTCGCTCGGCTATGACCACCGCCTGGTGAACGGCGCCGACGCCGACCAGTTCCTGGCGCGCGTCAAGCAGCTGCTGGAGAGCTTCCCGGAGCAGGCGTGAGCAGCACGGTGGAGGCGGCGCCGCGCACGCTGGAGGTGCGGCGCCTGGGGCTGGTGCCCTACGGCGAGGGGCTCGCCATCCAGGACGAGCTGGTGCAGCGCCGGCGCGCGGGCGAGGCGCCCGACACCCTCCTCCTCCTGGAGCACACGCACGTCATCACCCTGGGGAGCGGCTCGCACGCCGAGCACGTGCTGGTGTCGCCGCAGGAGCGGGCGGAGCGCGGCATCGAGCTCTTCGAGACCGGCCGCGGCGGCGACGTGACCTACCACGGCCCCGGCCAGCTGGTGGGCTACCCGATCCTCGACCTGAAGCCCGACCGCCAGGACCTGCACCGCTACCTGCGCGACCTGGAGGAGGTGCTCATCGGCACGCTCGCCGAGTTCGGGCTGCGCGGCGGGCGCAAGGAAGGGCTCACCGGCGTGTGGGTGGAGGACCGAAAGCTTGCGGCGATCGGGGTGCGCGTCTCGTCCGGGTGGATCACCAGCCACGGCTTCGCGCTCAACGTCAGCACGGACCTGGCGTTCTTCGGCGCCATCGTGCCCTGCGGCATCCGCGAGCACGGCGTGGGCTCCATCTCCCGCGAGCTGGGGCGCCCCGTCGCCATGGCCGAGGTGGAGGATGCCGTCGTCCGCCAGATGGAGCGCGTCTTCGACGCCCGCGCCCGTTAGGAGAGCCAGCCGAAGAGGAAGTGCGCGGCCGCCGGCCACAGCGCGAAGAGGAGGAAGACGGCCGCCGAGAGAGGCAGGTTGATGGTCCGGTAGAAGCTCCCCGAGTAGAAGCCGCTCACCAGCGAGAACGCCATCTGGCTGGTGGTGAAGAGCCCCAGGAACCAGAGGATGGCGGCCTTCCAGACGGGCGCGCCCGCCGCGGCGCCGCGCACCGCCAGCGCCGCGAACGCCGCCCACCCCACCAGCAGCAGCGCGCTCCCCGCCAGGTTCGTGAGCAGGTACGCGTCGAAGTGCGTGTCGTCGTCGATGCGGAAGATGCGGTGCACCAGCATCAGCAGCACGGTCACCGCGCAGATCGCCAGGAAGAACAGTCCGAACCCCTTCGCCAGCAAAATCCCCAGCGCCAGCCGGTCCAGCGGCCAGAGCAGCAGCACCACCACGCCCAGGAGGACCGTCTCCACGATGATGGTGAGGCCGAGCTCGAGCCCCGCCTCCTGTGCCTCGCGCACCTGCTGCGGCGTGGCGCGCACGGTCAGGCGCGCGGGACGGACCGCCCGGGCCTGAAATCGTCCTCGCGCGGCGGCATGGCGAAGAAGTCCAGGTAGCGTTCCTTCTCCTGCTCCTCCGCGATCCACGCGTCGAACCCCGACTCCACCAGCCCGCCGCTGTCCGTCTGCTTGCGCGCGGCCGTGATGGCCAGCCGG
>DASUNK010000561.1:0-5329 GCA_036277195.1 Longimicrobiaceae bacterium
CCGCCGCCGCCGTACACCATCCGCCCGCCGTCGGTGCGGTAGGGACGGCGCTGCACGGTGTCCTCCTGGATCGGCGTGCCGTCCTCGCTCACCTCGGCCTCGGCGGAGGCGTGCGCGGCCGTGGCCTCGGCGCTCATGTCCTTCTGGATGGAGCGCCCCACCGGGGTGTACCACTTCCCCGTGGTCATCTTGAGGAAGTTGCCGCCGGAGAGGGGGAAGAGCGACTGCACCGACCCCTTGCCGTAGGTGGTGGCGCCCACCACCAGCGCGCGGTCGTGGTCCTGCAGCGCCCCCGCCACGATCTCGGCCGCGCTGGCGCTGTACTCGTCCACCAGCACCACCACCGGGAGGTCGGCGTAGCTCTCCGGGGTGCGGGCGCGGAAGGTCTCCGTCTCGCGCGGGTCGCGCGAGCGGGTCTCCACGATGGCCTGCCCCGGGGTCAGGAAGAGGTCCGACACCGAGACGCCCTGGTCGAGCAGCCCGCCCGGGTTGCCGCGCAGGTCCAGCACCAGCGAGCGCATCCCCTGCCCGCGCAGCCGGGCGATGGCGGCGCGGATCTCCTCGGTGGAGCTCTCGCTGAAGACGTTGAGGTAGAGGTACCCCACCCCCGGCGCCACCTGGTAGGCGTACGGCACCGACTGCACGTGGATCTCGTCGCGGACGATGGTGAAGTCGATCGGCTCGTCCACGCCCACGCGCTGGATCTTGAGGGAGACGGGCGAGCCCTTGGGCCCGCGCAGCACCTTCACCGCCTGGTCGTCGGTCCACCCCTTGGCGTTCTGCCCGGCGATCTCGAGCATGCGGTCGCCCACGCGGATGCCGGCGCGCTCGGCGGGGGTGTTGGGGAGCACGCCCACGGCGGTGATCCACCCGTCGCGCGGGGCGATCTGGATCCCCAGCCCCCCGTACTCGCCGGAGGTCTGCAGGTGGAGCTGCGCGTACTCGTCGGCGGTCATGAAGGTGGTGTGGGGGTCGCCCAGCTCCTTGAGCATCCCCTCCACCGCCTTCTGGTACAGGTCGGACGAGGAGTGGGGCTCCACGTAGCGGCTGGAGACGTAGTGCATCACCTCGTCGAAGATCCGCGCGCGCTGGAAGACGCTGTTCTGGCCGCTGACCCCGCTCTGCAGGAGCCAGCCGCCGGAGACGAGCGCCACGCCGGCCACGAGCGCCGGGGCGACGACGGTACGCTTGAGCTTCATTCGGCCTCCGAAAAGACGCTGTCGCTGGCCCGCACCCCCGCGGGCGCGGCAGGCTATGCGATGATAAACCCGGTTCCCGCAAAAGTTTCGGGACTTACCGGCCGCGCAAGGAACGGGCCGGCCCCCTCGCCAAAGATGCGGCCCGCACGCCCGGGGAGCAACGAGGCCGGAGGGGTCAGTCCCCGGCGGCCCCGGCCGGCTGCGCGGGGAGGACGAAGTGGAAGCGGCTCCCCTCCCCCTCGTGGCTCTGCACCCAGATGCTCCCGCCGTGCGCCTCCACCGCCAGCTTGCAGAAGGTGAGCCCCAGCCCCGAGGAGCCGCCCTCGCCCCCCTCGGCCGCGCGGCCGCTGGCGTGCTTGCGGAAGATGACCTCGTGCAGCGCGTCGGGGATCCCCACCCCGTCGTCGGCCACGGTGAACTGCACCCCCTCGTCGGCGCCGCCGGCGGGGAGGGCGGAGAGGCTCACCTTCACCCCCGGCCCGGCGTGGCGGAGCGCGTTCCCCACCAGGTTGGCGAGCACCCGGCGCAGGAGCGCCTCGTCGGCCCGCACCCGCACCGCCGGCGGCCCCTGCGCCGCCACCCGCGCCCCCTGGAGCTCCGCCCGCACCGACCAGTCCTCGGCCACCTCGGCCAGGAGCCGCCCCACCTCCACCTCGCGCAGCTGCAGCCGCACGCGCGACTCCTCCAGCCGGGTGAGGTCGAGGAGGTTGTCGATCATCAGCAGCACGTCGGCGCCGCGGCGGTGCGCGTCGGCCAGCAGCCGTCGCTGCTCGGGGGCGAGCGGCCCCAGGTCGCCGTCCACCGCCAGCTCCAGCGTCCCCAGCACCGAGGTGAGGGGCGACTTGAGGTCGTGCACCACCATGCGGGTGAGGTCGTCCTTCAGCCGCTCCAGCTCGCGCAGCCGGCGGTAGCTCTCGGCCAGCTCGTCGCCGGCGTGCTTGAGCCGCAGGAGCGAGCGGATGCGGGCCACCAGCACCGGGCGGCTGAACGGCTTGGTGAGGAAGTCGTCGCCGCCGGCCTCGATGGCCCGCACCTTGTCGTCGGTGTCGGAGAGGGCGGTGACGAAGACGACGGGGATGGCGGCGGTCTCCGGGTCCGCCTTGAGGCGGCGGCACACCTCGTAGCCGTTCATCCCCGGCATCATCACGTCGAGGAGCACCAGCTCCGGCCGGCGCTCGCGCACCGCCTCCAGCGCCGCCGCCCCGCTGAGGGTGGTGACCACCCGGTACTCCAGCGCCCGCAGCAGCTCCGCCAGCAGCTCGGCGTTCACCGGGTCGTCGTCCACCACCAGCAGCAGCGCGGCCGGGGCGCCGGGGTCGTTCACCGCGCCAGGAGCGTGAGGGTGAGGGAGAGCCGCCAGTAGCTCTCGTCGAACCCCGCGGCGCTCCCGCCGCGCCAGCCGCGCTCGGCCCCCAGGTCCAGCAGGGCGGCGCCGCCGGCCAGGCGGGCGCCCACCCCGGCGGTGACGGCGGTCTCGTCGGGGAACTCGTTGTCCGTGCCGAACCTCCCCTCCCAGCGGAAGGGGAGCTGCGTGTAGCGCGCCCCCAGCCGGAGCGGGAGGGTGCGCCCGGCCAGCGCCATCCCCTCGTACTCCACCCCCGCCGAGGCGCTCACCACGTCGCGGGCGCCGCCGGAGAGCACGAGGTCCTCGTCGGCGGCGGACCACCCGGCCCAGCGGCCGGAGAGCGCCACCACCGTGTTCTGGGTGACGCGGGCGCTGGCCCCCGCCTCGGCCGCCAGCGGCGAGGCGTAGCTGCGGCGCATCTCCACCGAGTCCTCCACCAGCTCGCCGGTCAGCTCGCCGCCCCCGGAGACCACCGCCCCCAGCGACACCGCGTCGGTGGGGTTCCAGTGCGCCCCGGCGGAGAAGCCCACGCCGGTGAAGCGGTAGCTGGCGGTGCTGATGAAGGGGGCGAAGCCCTCGATGGCGCGGATGCTGGTGTCCTGCGCCGCCCCGGTGAAGAGGTCCGCCGCCACCCCCAGCGCCAGCCGGCCGCTCACCCGGTAGGCGGCGCCCGCGCGGAAGCGGGCGATGCCGCCGTCCGAGGCGAAGCGGTCCACCAGGGAGCGGCGCTGCCCGCCGATGTCGATGCTGTCGCGCTGCTCCACCTGCCAGTGCTGGTCGAGGTACGAGCCGTAGCCCAGGAAGAGGGCGGCGCGGCGGATCGGGAAGGCGGCCTGGATGACGGGGAAGCGCGAGGTCATCCCGTCGGTGTCCACCTCGTCGGCCTGCGAGGCGTAGAAGTCCGGCTGGTAGGTCACCGAGAAGGTGGGCGCGGGGAGCCACCCCGCCGCCGCCGGGTTCACCAGCGAGAGCGAGGGGCCGCCGAGGCCCACGCTGACGCCTCCCAGCCCGCGGGCGCGCGCGTCGAGCGGGGAGAGCGGGTAGCCCAGCCCGCTGCTGGCCAGCACCGACTGGGCGGCGGCGGGCGCGGCGGGGGCCGCCAGCGCGGCGGCCAGGGCGAGGGCGCGGAAGCGTCGGGTACGGCTCATGGCAGCGGCGGACGGACGGGGAGGGTATAGACGATGCGCAGCCGCGGCGTGGCCTCGAACAGGCCCAGGCCGAAGGTGATGGCCGAGGGCTCGCTCAGCAGGGCGAAGGTGGTGGGCAGGGTGTCGCCCCGCGCCACGCGCCCGGCCAGCGCGGTGAGCGGCACCTCCACCAGCGTGTCGCCCGGCACCTGGAAGGCGAAGGGGGGCGAGAGCGAGTTGGGCGGGTCCACCACGATCTCGCCCAGCGGCGCCTGCCGGCCCAGCCCGGGCTCGGCGATGGTGCGCACGCTCAGCGGGAGGCTGTCCAGCGGGGCGAAGCCGCCGGGCACGTCCACCGGCCGCAGCAGGAGCGAGACGCGGTTGAGCGACACCTGGCTCAGCGGCACCAGCGGGCAGGCGGGCGACTGCGGGTCCTCGCAGGCGGGGACGCGCTGGTCCAGGTCCAGCCGGAAGAGGGTGCGCGCCGCGCGGATGCCGCCCGCCTGCACCAGCCCCGCGGGCTGGGGCGGCTCGGGGGTGAAGACGAAGGACGAACGCGCCTCGGCGAGCCCGATGTCGGTCACCACCACCGTGTCGGGGCTGGCGCTGACCGGGTGCACCCCGGCGCGCAGCACGACGCCGGTGCCGGGGAACTGCACCCGCGAGCCGGCCTCCCTCGCCACCAGCACCACCCCGAAGTTGGCCGCCGAGGTGTCCACCACGCTCGCCGTCTCCAGCGAGTCGAGCGCGATCACCACGCTGTCGCCCGGGGTCGCGGGGTTGTAGACCCCCTCGCCCAGCTTCACCCCGCGGGTGCCCCCCGGCTGCGTCCACGGGGTGTGCTCGCCCGCGCTGTCCACCGCCAGCTCCCAGGTCACCGTGGCCGCGTCGAAGTTCTGCGCCAGCCGGTACAGCTCCAGCGTCACCGGCCCCGCCGAGGCGGTGGCCAGCGAGTCCACCCGCACCACCAGCCGGCTGGAGGCGAAGGTGTAGATGGTGTCGTCGCGGGTGGTGTTCCCCTGGACGTAGGTCACGTTGCGGGGGGGCGGGTCGAAGCGCAGCAGCGAGCTGGCGTCGAGCACGCCGTCGAAGTCGTTGGCCGCCAGGAAGTAGAACCCGCCCAGGTCCTGGGGGCGCGCGTAGTTGGTGAAGGAGCCGAGGAGCTCGAAGAAGTCGGCGGCGTCGAACACCGCCTCGAGCGTCACCGGGCGCTGGCCGCCGGGGAAGAAGATCTCCCCCCCGAGGGTGGGCGACTCGTCCGTGCACCCCGCCGCGAAGGCGGCGGCCGCCGTGGCGAGGAGGAGCGTGCAGAGGCTGGAACGACGACGATACATCCGGGACCGCCGGTAGCAGGAATGTGTGAGGCGCGCGCCGGGAGGCGGCGCGCGCCGGTGTCAACCCGTATAAACGCGCGGGAGGCGCCGGCCGAGACCGGTGAGGATCTCGTAGGAGATGGTGCCGCAGCGGGCCGCCACCTCGTCGACGGTGATCTCCTCGCCGCCGTCGCGGCCGATGAGCGTGGCCGCCTCGCCCGGCTCCACCTCCGGGAGTCCGGTGAGGTCCACCACGGTCACGTCCATCGAGATGCGGCCCAGGATCGGCACCCGCCGCCCCCGCACCAGCACCTCCCCGCCCGCGGGCCCCAGCGCGCGGGGGAG
>DASUNK010000562.1:0-6904 GCA_036277195.1 Longimicrobiaceae bacterium
CCAGCTTATCCGCCCAGTACGGCGCCAGCGTGCAGTGCGCCGAGCCCGTCACCGGGTCCTCGTCGATCCCCACCCCCGGCGCGAAGAAGCGCGAGACGAAGTCGAACCCGTCCGTCTCCGCCCGCGCGGTCACGATCACCCCGCGCGTCCGCAGCGCCCGCAGCGCGGCGAGGTCGGGCGCCAGCGCGCGCACCTCGGCCTCGGAGCCCACCTCCACCAGGTAGTCGAAGCGGCTCTTCCCCACCTGCACCGGCGCGGCGCCGAGGGCTTCGCCCAGCCCCGGCGGCCCCGGGTCCGGCTGCGGGGGCGTGGCCGGGAAGTCCATCTCGATCCACCCGTCCTCCCGCCGCCGGCAGGTGAGCACCCCGCTGCGGGTGTGGAAGCGCGCCTCCTCGCCCGCGCCCAGGCGCCCCTCCTGCCAGAGCACGTGCGCGCTGGCCAGCGTGGCGTGCCCGCACAGGTCGATCTCCACCTGCGGCGCGAACCAGCGCAGCCGCCAGCCGCCCTCCTCCGGGTGGAGGAAGGCGGTCTCGGAAACGTTCATCTCCGCCGCCACCGCCTGCATCCAGCGCTCGTCGGCGGGCGCGTCGAGGACGCAGACGCCGGCCGGGTTGCCGGCGAAGGGACGGTCGGTGAAGGCGTCGACCTGCACGATCGGCTGGGGCATCGCTCCGCTCCGGTGGGGGGGTTCAGGCGGCAGGGGAGAGGGCGGCAAGATAGCGCAGCCCGGTGAGGCTGGGGAGGAAGCAGTACGCGCCGCCGCGCGTGGTGATCAGCCGCGGGAAGCCGGTGACCACCGTGTTCCCCGCCCCCTTCGCCCCCGGCCCCGCCAGGGTGAACGAGCTGCCCGCGGGGTCGTTGACGCCCAGGAACACGTCCTGGCCGCTGACGTTGAACACCGCGTTCCCCTCGCCGGAGCCGCCCGGTCCCGTGGCGGACTTCACGAAGGTGGCGGTGTTGACCCACTGGCTCATCAGGAACTCGAACTGGTTGGTGAGGCTGCCGTTGATGAAGTAGCCCACCAGCCCGCGCGGGGTGGAGTCGGGGTGCGCCGGGTCCCACGCCGGGCCGTACGGCATGGCGCGCCGCACGATGCGGTGGTGGGTGGCGTCGGTGCCGAGCACCGCCGCGCTGCGCGGGTTGGTGCGGCGGAGGTGCGAGCCGATCGGGCACTTCAGCCCCAGCGTGTCGTCCTGCTGCGCGTCCGTGCTCACGTAGGTGAAGTCGTTCAGCTGGTGCACGGGGAGCGGGTGGCCGGGCGCGTCCGGCGCCAGCGACAGCGGGTTGCCGTTGCGCCAGCGCCCGCAGACCTTCGCGGCCAGCGTCTCGGGGTCGATCCCCGCCCTGGCGGCGTAGCTCTGCAGGAACGCCTCGAAGCCCGCCACGTCCTGCTCCAGGATGCGGAAGGCGGCGTAGCTGCTGTTGGTGGAGAGCTCCGGCGGCTGCACCGAGTAGGCGTAGCCGCTGGCGTTGGCGTAGCCCAGCAGGAACTCGCCCGTGGGCACCACCGGCTGGTCGTCGGCGATCGGGTGCTTGCGCGGCGGCGCGCCCTGCACGGTGGGCTGCGCGATGTTGTCGCGGTAGTCGAAGTGCACGTGGTTGTCGGGGAGGGCGTGCGCGTCGTGCGCCGAGAGCTCCCGCATGCACCCGGCGAAGGCGGCCCGCAGCCGGGCCGTCTCCGCCTCCAGCACCCGCGGGTCCTCGTGCACCCACAGGTTGAGCACCACGTGCACCTGCGTCCCGTCGCCCAGCCCGCCGATCCAGCTGGCCGGGGCGCTCTCGCCCACGTCGCCCACGATGCCGGCGGTGGTGGAGCTGGCGGCCCCGCGCTGGAAGCCCGCGTCGAAGGTCTGCAGCTGCTCCGCCGTGAGCCCCAGCGCCGCCAGCCCCGCGCAGGTGAAGCCGAGGTTCACGAAGCAGTCGGGCTTCACCGTCCAGCGCGCGGCCGTGGTGACCTGCGGCACCCCGGGGGCGCCGTTCACCATCCCCCCGATCAGGGCGCGGGCCCCCGCCGCGTCGGTGATGCCGAGGATGAAGTGCCGCGCCAGGTCCACGCGGTAGCCGCGCAGCACGGTCCCCTGCACGTCGGCGTAGTCGATCTGGTCGCTCATGGGGCTCAGCCCCCGGAGGCCAGGATCTGCTGCACCGTGTAGGTGTAGGCCTGGTACAGCCCCGTCTGGGTCTGCGAGACGTCGTTCGCCGCCACGAAGGCTTCGAACGCGCTGACGTTGCTCGCCACCGGGATGACCGCCGAGCCGCCGACCACGTTCGCGAGCAGCGCGTCGAAGACCGAGCCCAGCTGGTCGACGAAGTCCTGGATGTAGGCGTCGAAGCTGCCGTCGAACTCGGTGAGGACGCCGATCACCAGGGTGTCGCTGGGCTCCGTCATGCTGGCGGGCTGCAGGTTGGCCACGGAGCGGTCGAGCAGCACGAAGCGCGCGAAGTGCACCGTGCCCACGCTGGTGAGGGCCGCGTAGGCCGCCGCCTGGTTCTGCGCGATGGTCGCGGCGACCGTCGCCGGGCTGGTGCCGGGGTTCACGGGCATGAGGAGGGTGAGCGGGGTGGCCATGATCCGTCTCCGGGCATGATGGGGAAGGATGCAGGCCCGGGCGCGCGGCCCGGGCCTGGTTCGCCGCCGGCGGGGCGGTGCGGAGCTCAGCTGTCGGGCGCGGGGCGGGCGGTGAAGCCGAAGAAGACCAGCGCCAGGCCGAGCACCAGGTGCAGCCAGATGTCGTTGCCGCCGATGGGGATGAGGCCGAAGGTGTCGGCCGCCACGAATCCCAGGCCGGCCAGCACCAGGTAGAGGATGCCGCCGAGGCGGCAGTAGGTCCGGGCGCTCCCCCAGCGCCGCGAGGCCGCGAGCCCCCACACCCCGAAGGCCAGGTGCACGAGGTTGTGCAGCAGGTTGACCGGGAACAGGTTCAACAGCCTGGGCGCGGTTTCCATGTCCGCTTCCATGGTGGTGCCGCCGGGCGTCAGCAGCCCGAGGATGCCCACCAGGAGGAACACGACGCCGAAGACGAGCGCGACACGCTGGACCGTCATGGATCTCCTCCCGCCGAGGGGTTGAGGACGACCTGCCGCAAGCGCACGGCAACGGTGCGCTCCACGCCCGCCGCGGGCAAGGGTTTCGTGCGCGCCTAGGTCCCGGCCTCCACCTCCGCCTCCTCGCTGCGCAGCACCTGCGTCTCCTCCTCGTGCGCGCGCGCCTGCACCAGCACCTCCAGCTCGCGCTCGCGCAGGTTCAGCGTGTAGCCCGAGCCCACGATCCCCACCCGCAGGTAGCTCAGCGTCAGCGCATCGCCCTCCATGCAGGCGTCGGCGTTGTCGAAGCGCACCCCCCGCCCGTCCACGAAGGTCACCGACCCCCGCCCCACCACCTCGCCCAGGTGCCCGCGCACCACCATCGCCGTGTCTTCGTCGATCCCCAGCCCCATCTGCTCCGGGTTGCGGGCGATCACCATGAAGAGGCGCTGCAGCCGCCGCCGCTGGGCGAAGTGGGTGTCGATCAGCGCCCGGAACCCCAGCAGCCCGAACCCCGGGCCCAGGTGCAGCTCCTGCATCTGCCCGTACTCGTCGGGCTCGCCCCCCGCCAGGATGGTCTCGGTGAGCGCCGCCGCCCCCGCGCTGGTGCCGCACACCACCCCGCCGTCGGCGTACATCTGGCGGATGGCCCGGTCCACCCGCGACCCCGCCAGCGTCATCACCAGGTGCACCTGGTCGCCCCCGCCCAGGAACACCCCGTCGGCGTCCAGGATCAGCCTGGCCACCTTGCGGTCCTGCGCCTGGTCGCGCTGGGTGACGACGGGGATCTCCACGTGCGTGGCCCCCGCCTCGGTGAGCATCTTCATCCAGTCGCGGGCCGCCTCGGCCGGGTCCGCCGAGGCGGTGGTGATCCCCACCACCCGCCCCCCGCGCCGGGCGCCGCACAGCTCCAGGAAGCGCCCCAGCGCCTCGCCGTGCGGGTCGCACGCCCCGCCGATGAGCACCAGCGTGCCCTCGTGGCGGTCGCCGCGCCGCCGGTTCCGCTCCTCCTCGGCGGCGGCGGCCGGGCGCGGGCCGTTGCGGCCGGCCGGGGCCTCAGCCGGCTGCCGCATCGGCCGGCGCGAAGTCGGGCTGCAGCTCGCGCAGCGAGGCCACCGCCAGCGCCGCGGCCACCTGCGCCTCCACCGGCTCGTCCGGGCGCACGGGGCCCGCGTCGTCGGGCGCGCCGCCGCACTCCAGCACGATGCGGCCGCCGCGCACCATGGCCACCGCGTGCGCCACGCGGCAGTCGCGGTCCGTCACGTCGTCGTCGGTGGCGAAGACCGCCACCCGGCACCCCGCGTCGCGCGCCATGTCCTGTACCTCCCACTCCTTGGCCGGGGCCACCACGATCCCGTCGCGGGCCACCGCGTCGGCCACCACCGCCACCAGCCGCTCGGCCAGCGCGCGCTCGCGGTAGCGCGGCGGCACGTCGGCGGGGCGCGCGTCGAGCACCACCGCGATGTCCGAGCGCGAGTAGGGGAGCCCCGCGTTCAGCGTGTAGGCCGGCGCCACGTCCACGATCAGCTCCTCGTCCGGCACCCCGCGGCGCAGCATCTCGGCGCGGACGGCCGCGCGGTCGCCCCCGCCGGTGATGCCGCAGAGAACGTGCTGGCGCAGCGCCGGCACGTCCGGCGACCCGGCCAGCGCCTGCAGCTCGGCGCGCGCGTAGTCCACCGACTCCAGCTCCCCGGCGAAGGCGGCCTGCACGATCTCCAGCGCCAGCGCGGCGGCCCGCAGCCCCACCTCGGCGTGCATATGCTCGAAGATCACCGTGTACTCGCCCGGGCGGTCGCCGCCGCGGGCGCGCCCGTATCCCACGTCGTGCCCGATCATGGCCTGCAGCTCGAGCCCCACGTGCTCGGCGATGTGGGGGGCGTAGGTGCCGCGCCGCAGCCGGGTGACGAAGCCCCCCCGCTCGCCGATGCTGCAGCGGTGGTCCCAGAGGCCGGGGAAGGCCGCCAGCAGGGCGTCGGTGAAGCCGGGCACCTCGGCCGAGGAGACCTCGTCGTAGGCGCCCACCGCCAGGTCGAGCCGCGTCACCGGGCGGCTGGACCAGAGGTTGGCCCCGCGCAGCGAGCGCAGGGCCACCAGGCGGATCTCGGCGCGCGGGTCGGGCCGCCCCATCACATCGTGCCGGCGCCGTCCACGTGCGGCCGCAGCGCCGCCAGCACCGCCGGCACCTCGTCGGCCAGCACCAGCAGCAGGTCGCCCTCCTCGAGCGCCGCCACCGCCTGCAGCACCGCCTCCACCTCCGAGGGCACCACCTCGATCTGGTCGCCGTGCAGCCCGCCCTCGCGCAGCCCGTCGATCACCAGGCGCGCCACCTCGCCCTCGCGGCGGCCGCGCAGGTCGTAGTCCTCCTTCACGATCACCCGGTCGAGCACCGCGGCCAGCCGCCCCACCTGGCGGATGTCCTCGTCGCGCCGGTCGCCGGGCGCCGTCACCACCCCGATGCGCCGGCGCGCGGGGATGTTCTGCGCCAGCTCCAGCAGCCCGGCCACCGCCGCGGCGTTGTGCGCGTAGTCCACCAGCACCCGGGCGGCGCCCACCCGCAGCAGGTTCAGCCGCCCCGGGGTCATGGAGGGCGAGGGGAAGAAGGACATCAGCCCGGCGCGGATGGTGTCGTAGCGCACCCCCTGCACGTAGGCGGTGGCGATGGCGGCCAGGATGTTGTGCTCCTGGAAGCGCGCCGCGCCCCCCATCATCAGCGGCACCTCGCGCACCCCGGCGATCGGGATCTTCAGCCGCCCGCGCCGCACCACGAAGGTGCCGTCCTCGATGCGCGCCCCGATGCCCCCGCGCTCGATGTGGTCCTCGAACGCCTCGTTCTCCCCCGGGGGAAGGGTGGAGCAGAGCACGATGTCGGCGGTGGCGCGCTCGCGCATGGCGTAGACCAGCGGGTCGTCGGCGTTGAGCACCGCGTGCCCCTCGCGCCGCACCACCGCCGGGATCACCGCCTTCACCTCGGCCAGCTGCTCCAGCGTGTGGATGCCGCGCAGCCCCAGGTGGTCCACGCTCACGTTCAGCACCACCCCCACGTCGCACTCCTCGAAGCCCAGCCCCGCGCGCAGGATGCCGCCGCGCGCCGTCTCCAGCACCGCCACCTCCACCGTGGGGTTGGAGAGGACGATGTTGGCCGAGAAGGGGCCGGTCATGTCGCCCTCCATCACCAGCCGGTCCTGCAGGTACACGCCGTCGGTGGTGGTGAAGCCCACCGTCTTCCCCGTCTGGCGGAAGAGGTGCGCCACCAGCCGGGCGGTGGTGGTCTTGCCGTTGGTCCCGGTGATGGCGATGACCGGGATGGTGAAGTCCGCCCCCGGCGGGTAGAGCATGTCGATGATCGGCCCGCCCACGCTGCGCGGCTTCCCCTCGGTGGGATGGGTGTGCATGCGCAGCCCGGGGGCGGCGTTCACCTCGATGATCACCGCCCCGTTCTCGCGGAAGGGGAGGGAGATGTCGGGCGAGAGCACGTCGATCCCCGCGATGTCGAGCCCCACGATGCCGGCGGCCATCTCGCACGCCGTCACGTTGTCGGGGTGGATCTCGTCGGTGCGGTCGATGGAGGTGCCGCCGGTGGAGAGGTTGGCGGTGGCGCGCAGCTCCACCACCTCGCCCGCGGCGGGGACGCTCTCGAAGGTGAGCCCCACGGTGGCGAGGAACTCGGCGGTGCGCTCGTCGTCGGGGAGGCGGGTGAGCACCTTGGTGTGCCCCTTCCCCCGGCGCGGGTCGCGGTTGGCGAGGCGGATGAGCTCACGGACGGGGTGCACCCCGTCGCCCACCACGTGGGCGGGCACCCGCTCGGCCACCGCGGCCATCCGCCCGTCCACCACCAGCACCCGGTAGTCGCGCCCCTCCACGAAGCGCTCCACCACCACCC
>DASUNK010000563.1:0-3186 GCA_036277195.1 Longimicrobiaceae bacterium
CAGGCCAGCTACTGGGCGGGGCGCGCCCTGGCCTCCGCCGGCCAGGCGGAGGCGGCGCGCGTGCGCTGGCGCGAGGTGCGGGCGCGCGAGGCGGTGTCGTACTACTCGGTGCTCTCCGCCGCCCGGCTGGGCGAGCGCTTCTGGCCGGTGGCGCTCGCCGCCGCCCCCGCGGACGAGCCCGGGACGGCGCGGCGGGTGGAGGGGTGGATGCGCGCGCTCGACGTGCTGCGCGCCGCCGGGCTGCACGCCGAGGCCGAGGCGGAGGCCGAGCGCCGCATCCGCGAGGCGGGCGACGACGCGGCCCTCCTCTACCCGCTGGCCGAGGGGCTGGCCGAGCGGGGGTACGCGCCGCAGGCCATCCGGGTGGGGCAGGCGCTGCGCCGCGGCCGGGGCTACGACCTGCGGCTGCTGCGCATCCTCAATCCCTTCCCCTACCGCGAGATGGTGGCGGCCGAGGCGCGCGAGCGGGGGCTGGACCCCTTCCTGGTGGCGGCGCTCATTCGCCAGGAGAGCAGCTTCAAGGCGCGGGCGGTGTCGCGCGCGGGGGCGCGGGGGCTCATGCAGGTGATGCCCGCCACCGGGGGCGGGCTGGCGCAGGGCGCGGGGATCCGCGACTGGAGCGCGGAGCTGCTCTTCAACCCCGAGATCAACGTGCACCTGGGCGTCCGCTTCCTGGCGGCGCAGGTGCGCGCCTACGGCGGCTCGCTCCCCCTGGTGTTCAGCGCGTACAACGCGGGTCCGGGGCGCGCGAACCGCTGGCGGCGCTTCCCCGAGTTCCGCGACCCGGAGCTCTTCACCGAGCGCATCCCCTTCGCGGAGACGCGCGACTACGTGAAGATCCTCACCCGCAACACGGCCGTGTACCGGGGGCTCTACGGGGGGTAGAACACCCGGCAATCGTGGCCGCTCCCTACCCAGCGGTTAAAACCGCGGGCAACAACGACGCGAAGTCCGCCTGCGCGGACTGCAAGGACGCTCCCGGCGCGCGCCGGACGCTTCGGGCCCGTGACAGCGGGCGACGCATGCGTCGCCCCTACGGTTCTCTCCGGAGCGCACGCGAGCCGGCCCGGCAGTCGGCGAAGGCCGACTTCGTGCAGTTGTTGCCGCGGTTTTCAACCGCCCGGCTGCGCCGTTACATTCCCCCCCGGGTCGGGCGCGAACGTTTCGGCGCGGGAGGCGGCGTGGCGAAGGAGTCGTGGGCGCACCGCGAGGCCGTGGTCAACGGCGTGCGGCTGCACTGGGTGGAGCAGGGCACGGGGCCGCTGGTGCTGCTCCTGCACGGCTTCCCCGAGTTCTGGTACGGCTGGCGCCACCAGATCCCCGCCCTGGCCGCCGCCGGCTTCCGCGTGGCCGCGCCGGACCTGCGCGGCTACAACCTCTCCGACAAGCCGCGCGGCCTGGCCGCCTACGGGGTGGAGCCGCTGGTGGCCGACGCGGCCGGGCTCATCCGCCACCTGGGCGCGGAGCGCGCCTGCGTGGCCGGGCACGACTGGGGCGGCGTGGTGGCGTGGTGGCTGGCCATGCTCCATCCGGAGCTGGTGGAGCGGCTGGTGATCGCCAACGCCCCGCACCCCCGCGCCCTCGCCCGCGAAATGCGCAAGCCGCGGCAGCTCCTCCGCTTCTGGTACGCCGCCTTCTTCCAGCTCCCCGCCCTCCCCGAGGCGCTGCTGCGCGCCCGCGACTTCGCCGCGCTGGAGCGCGTGCTGCGCCACGACCCGCGCCGCCCCGGCGCCTTCACCGACGAGGACATCCGCCGCTACAAGGAGAGCTGGCGCCAGCCCGGCGCCCTCCCCGCCATGCTCGCCTACTACCGCGCCGTGCGCCGCACCCGCCGCCCCCGCACGCGCCCGGTGGCGGCTCCCACCCTGCTGCTCTGGGGCGAGCGCGACCGCGCCCTGCGCGTGCAGCTCACCGAGGGGCTGGAGCCGTGGGTGCCCGATCTCCGGGTCGAGCGCATCCCCGACGCCAGCCACTGGGTGCTCGCCGACGCGCCCGGGCGGGTGAGCGAGCGGATGGCGGACTTCCTGCGCGGCGCGTGAGCGGCACGGCGCGGGAGCTGGCCCGCAAGGGCTTCCACCTGGCCTCGGTGGTGGTGCCGCTGGGGGTGTGGGTGGCGCCGCGCGGGGTGGCGGTGGCGGCGCTCGCCGCGGCGGCGGCGGTGGCGCTGGGGGTGGAGGCGGCGCGGCTGCGCCACCGGGGCGCCCGCTACCTCTTCCTCCGCCGCACCCGGCGGCTCCTCCGCCCCCACGAGCGGCACGGGCTCACCGGGGCCACCTGGATGGCGCTGGCCTACGCGGCCGCGGTGGTGCTCTTCCCCCGGCCCGTGGCGGTGGCCGCCATGCTCTTCAACGGGCTGGGCGACGCGGCGGCCGCCCTGGTGGGCCGGCGCTGGGGGCGGCACCGCACGCGCTGGGGGAAGAGCTGGGAGGGCTTCGCCGCGGGCGCGGCGGTGAACCTGGCGGTGGGACTGGCCGTGTGGCGGGTGTCGGGCGGCTTCTCGCCGGCGGGCGCGGTGGCGGGCGCCCTGGCCGCCGCCGCGCTGGAGTTCGCCGATCTCCCGGTGGACGACAACCTGCGCGTCACCCTCGGCGGCGGGGCGGTCCTCCTCCTGGCCGGCTAGCCCTGCGGGAAGGGGGGCGGCGCCACCACCAGCCCGCTCCGCCCCACCGCGCCGCGGCCGCCCAGGCGCGCCTCGTCCTCGCGCACCTCGCGCCCCGTCCAGCGGAAGTAGACGAAGGTGATGGCCAGCCAGAGCACCAGCCCGCCCGGCACCCACATGATCACCCCGCCCAGGCGCTGGTCCTCCAGCGGGTCGAGCCCCCAGAGGCGCGGCGCCTCCACGTACCACCGGTAGAGCGGCGTCCCCGATAAGGTGATCAGCGCCGCCACCACCATCATCGGGATCCCCAGCAGGAAGAGGTAGACCATCTGCAGCACCGGCGCCACCCGCGGCAGCTCCGGGAGCGGGCTCATCACCGGCCACCACATCACCACCCCCGTCGCCATGATCATCAGGTGCATGGCCACGTGCACGTCGTGGTTCCGCATCATCAGGTCGTACGGTCCCGGGAAGTGCCAGGCGCCGAAGATCCCGTTGTTGAGCAGGAAGGCGACGAGGGGGAGGGTGAGCCAGCGCGCGGCCGGCGCGAAGCCGGGGATGCGCAGCAGCGGCCTCACCATCCAGTC
>DASUNK010000564.1:0-2682 GCA_036277195.1 Longimicrobiaceae bacterium
ATGTGGTAGACCGCGCCAGGGATCCCGAGCTGATCCAGGAACCAGAGCCGCCACTGCGCGAAGGACAGCGGCAGCGGTCCGCTCCGGTCCACCGGCTCGATCGGAGACAGCGTCGGCGCGGCCTGCACGGGGGCGGTGGCCTCGGCCAGCTCGAGGAGCGCCAGGAGCTCAGCGATCGAAAGGTTCAGCGTGTTCGAAGACATCTGCCTCGGAAGCGGTGTACGGGCAAGTTTGCGTTACGTGGCCTGCGCGCCGGGCTCGCGAACGAGCTGCGCGAGCCGTGCAAGGGTTTCGGGGTCGAACCGGGCGAGCCGCAGGTGCAGGATCCGCTCGGCGAGCGCGGAGAGCACGGGCTTCTCGAACACGGCGCGCAGTGCGAACTCGACCTCCATCGCCTGCCGCACCCGCGAGATCATCTGCACCGCCAGGAGCGAGTGTCCGCCCAGCATGAAGAAGTCGTCCCCGCGCCCCACCCGCTCCACTCCCAGCAGCTCCGCCCAGATCTCGGCGAGCGCCTCTTCCACCTTCCCCACCGGGGCCTCGTACTCCCGCGCCGCATGGGCGTCGCCCTCCGGGGCGGGGAGCGCCCGGCGGTCCAGCTTCCCGATCGGCGTGAGCGGGAGCTGCTCCAGCCGCACGTACGCCGCCGGCACCATGTACGCCGGCAGCGTCTCGCCCAGGTGCGCACGCAGCGCTTCCGCTCCGGCCGTCTCCTCACCCACCACGTACGCCACCAGCCGCCGGTCCCCCGGCGCGTCCTCCCGCGCCAGGACGACGGCCTCGCGCACGCCGGGATGCTCGGCCAGCCGCGCCTCGATCTCGCCCGGCTCGATGCGGTAGCCGCGCACCTTCACCTGGTGGTCGCGCCGCCCCAGGAACTCCAGCTCCCCCGCGGCCAGCCAGCGGGCGCGGTCGCCGGTGCGGTACATCCGGGCGCCGGGCGCCGGGGAGAACGGGTCGGGGACGAACGCCGCCGCCGTCGCCGCCGGGCGCCCCAGGTAGCCGCGCGCCAGCGTCCCGCCGATGCACAGCTCGCCGGGAACGCCCAGCGGCGCCGGCTCGCCCCACCCGTCCAGCACGTACGCCGCACGCCCGGGGAGGGGCCGCCCCACGGGGACGTGCACCGCCCCCTCCGGCAGCGTGGGCGGGACGTCGTACGCCGTGCAGGTGACCACCGCCTCGGTGGGACCGTAGCCGTTCAGCAGCCGCACGCCGGCCGCGGGGCCGGACGCCCACTCGCGCGCCGCCGCCGGGCTCATCGCCTCGCCGCCGGCGATCACCAGCCGCACGGAGCGGGCGAGCAGCTCCAGCGCGTCGGGGTCCGCCGCCAGCTGGTGCCAGTACGCCGTGGGGGGGTTGACGACGCTCATCCCCTGCTCCGCCGCCTGCCGCGCCAGCTCCAGCGGCGTCGGGACCTCGCTCCCGCGCATGACGACGCAGGCGCCGGCCGCGAGCGGCGCCAGCAGCTGCTCCAGCGAGACGTCGAAGCCCACCGCGGCGAACTGCAGCACCCGGTCGGCCGGGGTGAGCCCGTACGCCGCCGCCGCCGCGCGGCAGTGCGCGGCCGCCTCGGCGTGCGCCACGCCCACCCCCTTCGGCGTGCCGGTGGAGCCGGAGGTGTAGATGACGTACGCCAGTGCGGCGGCCGGGACGTCGAGCCCGAGGTCGCTGCCGTCCTCGCCGTCCGTCTCCGCCGGGGAGACGATCGTCCCGGCGAAGCCCTCCAGCGCCGGCTCGCGCGTCACCAGCACGGCGGCGCCCGCGTCGGCCGCCAGCGCGGCGCGGCGGGCGGCGGGGAGCGCCGGATCGAGCGGGAGGTACGCGCCGCCGGCCTTCAGCACCGCCAGGAGCGCGACCACCAGCTCGGCGGAGCGCTCCAGCATCACGCCCACGCGCGCCTCGGGGCCCACGCCGGCCGCGCGGAGCCGCCGCGCCACCCGGTTGGCGGCCGCGTTCAGCGCGGCGTAGGTGAGGCGGTCACGCTCGAAGACCACGGCCTCCGCGTCGGGCGCGCGCTCGACCTGCGCCTCGAAGAGCGCGTGCACGCACGTTTCGGACGGATCCACGGCGTCGGTCCGGTTCCACTCCTTCACCATCAGGCGGCGCTCGTCCTCCGGGACAATCTCCAGCCGGTTCACCCGCCGGGTCTCGTCCGCGACCATCCCCTCCAGAACCCGCCACAGGTATCCGACGTAGCGCTCCACCGTCTCCCGCTCGAAGAGCGCGGCGGCGTACGTCACGCTCCCCCCGATCCTCCCGCCGCGCTCGAAGAGCGTCAGCGACAGGGCGACGTGCGCCGTCGCCTGCGCGGACGGTGCCGACGCGACCGGTCCCGCGCCCGGCCGGTCCGACGGTTCGGCCGGCCCCATCGGCGCGAGGGCGAGGCCGGGAAGCCCGGCGCCGCCGCCGGGGGCGTTCTGCCAGGTGAACATCGCCTGGAAGAGCGGCGCGTGCGCCATGCTGCGCGCCGGGTGGACGAGCTCGACCACCTGCTCGAAGGGGATGTCCTGGTGATGCTGCGCGCCGAGCGCGCGCTCTCTCACCCGCGCCAGCAGCTCCGCCACCGTCGGCGCGCCGGACAGCTCCACGCGCACGGGGAGCATGTTCACGAAGAAGCCGATCAGCCCCTCGATCTCCTCCCGCCCGCGGTTCGCCGTCGGCGTGCCGACCACCACCTCGTCC
>DASUNK010000565.1:0-3287 GCA_036277195.1 Longimicrobiaceae bacterium
CTCTGGATCAGCCGCTCCTCCACCCGCTTGCGCTCGGTGATCTCGTGGCCGAAGAGGTACACCGTCCCCAGCGGCGGCTGCGGGTGGTAGTTCCAGGCCAGCACGCGGGTGCCCACCTGCACCTCCACGTCGCGCGCGCTGGTGGCCGTCTCCAGGCACTCGGCCACGATGCGCGCGTGGTCGCGCGGCAGGAGGCGCTCGGGGCGGCGCACGCCCAGCTCCCACACCAGCCGGTCGCAGGCGGGGTTGACGTAGACGGTCGCCCCGGCGCGGTCGCACTCCAGGATCGGGTCCGGGTTCTCGCGGGGGAAGGCGGCCAGGCGCAGGCTCTCCTCCTGCGCGTGCTTGCGCTCGGTGACGTCGCGCGCGCTGACCACGATGCCGCGCACCGCCGGGTCGCCCAGCAGGTTGCGCCCCACCCCCTCGAAGGTGCGCCAGGAGCCGTCCTGGTGCGGCACGCGGAACTCCAGCGCCTGCTCCGCCCCCTCGCCGTGGCGGGCGAGCGCGGCGAAGAGGCCGGGCTGGTCGTCCGGGTGCACCAGCTCCAGCGCGTGGCGCCCCACCAGCTCCTCCGGCGTCCACCCCAGCAGCCGGGTGACCGAGGGGGTCACGTAGCGCGTGGTGCCGTCCGCGTCGAGCACGTGGATCACGTCGCGCGCGTTCTCCAGCAGCGAGCGGAAATAGGCCTCGCCGCCGGCCTCCGGGCCGGCGTCGGGAGCGGGGGGGGCGTCGCCGTCACGGGGGACGAGGCGGAGGCGGCGGGTGAGGTGCGGTTCCTGGCGGCGGATGGCGCGCACGGGGCCCGGGGGGGTGGCGGGTGGGCACCGGCCAGGAGGATCGAGGCCGGCGCTGCGGAGCGGATTCGTCTGTCGCGGGAGATAGTGACAATAATAGCACGGACTTGGAGAAAAAGAAACACCCTTTCCCAGTCCGTCGTCCGGCGGCCGGGCCTGGCCCGCGGCGTGTGCTCGCACTATCGTTGCGCCACATGGACGCTCCCCGCCCCGCCGCCGTCACATCCGACGACGTCTCCCCGCGCCTCGGCCGCCTCGGTCTGATCCTGGGCCCGCTCCTCTTCGCGGCGCTCCTCCTCCTCCCCCCGCCGGCCGGGCTCTCGGCCGCGGGGTGGCGCGCGGCCGCGGTGGGGGCGCTGATGGCGGTGTGGTGGGTGACCGAGGCGGCTCCCATCCCCGCCACCTCGCTCCTGCCGCTGGTGCTCTTCCCCGCGCTCGGGGTGGCGCCGATCGACGCCGCGGCCGCCCCCTACGCCAATCCCCTGATCTTCCTCTTCCTGGGAGGGTTCCTGCTGGCGGCGGCCATGCAGCGCTGGGGGCTGCACCGCCGCATCGCGCTCACGGTGGTGGGCGCCATGGGGACGCGCCCGGCCAGCCTGGTGGGCGGGTTCATGGCGGCCACGGCGCTGATCAGCATGTGGGTGAACAACACCGCCACCGCCATGATGATGCTCCCCATCGGCCTCTCGGTGGTGGAGCTGGTGCGGCCCGACGACGAGGGCGACACGCCGCGCAACTTCGCCCCGGCGCTGATGCTGGGGATCGGCTACGCGGCCACGCTGGGGGGCTTCGGCACCCTGATCGGCACCGCGCCGAACGCCCTCTTCGCCGGCTTCATGCGCGAGACCTACGGCTACGAGGTGCCGTTCGTGGCCTGGATGGCGGTGGGGGTGCCGATGGTGGTGGTCACCACCCCGCTCTGCTGGCTGATCCTGACCCGGCTGGTCTATCCCCTGCGCGGGGCCGAGGTGCCGGGCGGGCGCGCGCTCATCCGCGGCGAGCTGCGGGCGCTGGGGCGGGTGACGCGGGCGGAGGTGCTGGTGGCGCTGGTCTTCGGCTCGGCGGCGCTCCTCTGGATCTTCCGCCCCCTGCTGGAGCGGTGGCTGCCGGAAGGCGTGCTCTCCGACGCGGGGGTCGCGGTGGGCGCGGCGCTCCTCCTCTTCCTCCTCCCCTCGGGCGAGCCGGGGCGGCGGGTGCTCGACTGGGAGGCGGGGCGCTCCATGCCCTGGGACCTGCTCCTCCTCTTCGGCGGGGGGCTGAGCCTGGCCGACGCACTGACGAAGACGGGGCTGGCGGCGTGGCTGGGCGACCGGCTGGCGGGCTTCGACGCGCTCCCCACGCCGGTGCTGGTGCTGCTGGTGGTGGTGGTGATCGTGCTCCTCTCCGAGCTGGCGAGCAACACGGCCACGGCGGCGGCCTTCCTCCCGGTGGCGGGGGCGCTGGCGCTGGGGGTGGGCGAGAACCCGCTGCTGCTGGCGATCCCGGCCACGCTGGCGGCCAGCTGCGGCTTCATGCTCCCGGTGGCCACGCCGCCGAACGCCATCGCCTACGGCACGGGGCACGTGAGCATGCGGCAGATGCTGCGCGCCGGCGCGTGGCTCGACGTGGCGTGCGCGCTGGTGATCCTGGCGGTGAGCTACACGGCCATGCTCTGGGCCTTCGGCATCGGGGCCGGGGTGGTGCCGGCGTGGGCGCGGTAGCTTGCGCCCGCGCGGCGCGTCCGGTCCATTGGTAGCCGACCACCGCCCCGACCCCCGCGCTCCCGAGCCCATGGACCTCCCGGCCATCCGCATCGACCTCCCGGAATGGGCGCGCACAGACGCCTTCGCGCCGGGCCGCGCCTTCGCCTCGGACCAGGAGAAGATGCGGCTGGCCATCGAGCTCTCGCGGCAGAACGTGCTGCACGGCACCGGCGGGCCCTTCGGCGCGGCCGTCTTCGAGCGCGCCACGGGGAGGCTGGTGGGGGTGGGGATGAACAGCGTGGTGCGGCTGAACAACTGCGCGCTGCACGGCGAGATGGTGGCGTTCATGGTGGCGCAGGCGCGGCTGGGGAGCTTCACCCTGCGGGTGCCCGGCGGGCCGGAGCACGAGCTGGTGACCAGCTGCGAGCCGTGCGCCATGTGCCTGGGGGCCACGCTCTGGAGCGGGGTCACGCGCCTGGTGTGCGGCGCCGCCCGCGACGACGCCATGCGGCTGCACTTCGAGGAGGGGCCGGTGTTCCCCGAGTCCATCCGCTACCTGGAGCGGCGGGGGATCGAGATCGTCACCGGCGTGCTGCGCGCCGAGGCCAACGAGGTGCTGGAGATGTACCGGACGCGCCAGGGCACCATCTACAACGCGTGAGCGCCGTGAAGACCTCGCTCCCCGACGCGGAGATCCTGGACCAGGCGGCGCGGCTGCGCCGGGCCAACCTCTCCTTCGCCCGGCGCTGGCCCGGCGAGTCCGGCGCCCGCCAGCCGGTGCACACCGTCTACGGCGGCGCCCACCTCTTCC
>DASUNK010000566.1:0-15131 GCA_036277195.1 Longimicrobiaceae bacterium
GCGCGGGAGGGCGCGGGCGGCGGCCAGGGTGCAGCAGAGCGCGGCGGCGCGCCGCGGGTGGGGGCGGGTCAGGGAGTGCATGGCTCTTTCGTGGACGTCGGGCGCGGGCCCGGGTGCCCGCTGGAAATGCAACGAGCCGGGCGCGGCCGGTGTGACAGTATACGGCGGCCGCCCCGGGTCAGAAAGGGATGTTTACGGGCTCAGCTCCCGCCGCCGCACGCCCGCACGGCGCCGCCCAGGGTGCGCGCGATCTCGGCGCAGCTGGCGAAGTCGGGCTTCTTCGTCATCGTGAGGGTGAGGGTGGAGGCGCCCTCGTCGAAGTCGAACGTGCCGGAGAAGCCGTGGCTGGAGACCGTCCCGCTGTCGCCGGGGGGAACGGTGATCCCGTAGCCGGCCAGCCGGCGCTTCAGGCAGTCATACACCTCGCGGGTGACGTCGGGATAGCTTTCCGCGGGACAGCTCATGACGGGGGTTCTCCGGGTGATCGGGTCGCGGCGGCCTGCCTGCGCCCCGCCAGCAGCAGGTACGAGGCCAGCATCGCCGCGAAGACCGCCGCCAGGGTGAGCTTGGTGGTGCGCGGCAGCTCCGAGGGCGAGACGAATCCCTCGATCAGCCCCGCCGCCACCAGCATCAGCGCCGTGCCGCCGATGAGCGACACCGCCTCGCGCCCGCGCGCCACCAGCACCTCGCGGCGCGTCCGCCGCCCCGGGAGGAGGAGCGCCGAGCCCATCCACAGCCCCGCCCCGCCGGCGATGCAGATGGCCGTCAGCTCGATCACCCCGTGCGGGAGGACGAAGGTCCACAGGTGCAGGCTGGCGCCGTGGTTGGCGAACACCGCCGCCACCGAGCCCAGGTGCACCCCGTTGAACACCAGCACGAAGACGCTCCCCAGCCCTGCCAGCACGCCCCCCGCGAAGGCCAGGAAGCTCACCTGCACGTTGTTGGAGATGAGGCTGGTGGCCATCAGCGGCATCCCCACCTCGGGGACCTCGTAGTACCCCTCGCCGCGGGCCTCCCTGGCCTGCGCCTCTTCCGCGCGGGCGATCATCATCGCCGGCACCAGCTCGCGGGCGCGCGCCGGCTCCGCGCGCACCAGCCCGAAGACCAGCAGGGCGGGGAGGTAGAAGAGCGCCGAGGCCAGGAGGATCGGCCGCCACCGCCGCCGCACCAGCGCGGGGAAGCCGCCCGTGGCCCACGCCCGGAAGCTCGCCCAGCTCCGCGCCTCGGGGCGGTAGAGCAGGTTGTGCCCCGCCCCCACCGAGCGCTCCAGGTTGTAGAGGAGCGCCGGCGAGCCGCCGTAGGTGCGCGCCCGCGCCAGGTCCGCCGCCACCGCGCGGTAGAGCGCGGCGAAGCGCGACACGCTCTTCTCCCCCAGGTGCTTCAGCCCGCGCCCCTCCGCCCGCCGCAGCAGCGTCTCGTACTCCTTCCACTCCCCCCGCTGCCGCCGCACCAGCGCCGTGGCCTGCGCCGTCCCCGCGCGCCCGCCCGCACCGGCCGCCTGGCGCCGCGCCCCCTCCTCGCCGTGCACCAGCACCAGGAACGCGTCCGGGCTGGTGGAGGCGCGCTGCGGGTGCTCCGCGAAGCGGTGCCCCACCCGCTCCATCAGCTTGCGCGCCAGACCCGTGCGCACCGCGGGGTCCAGCTGCGCCCGCCGCCCCACGTACATGGCGAGCGCCGCGAACTCCTCCGCCGAGAGGCGGGGCGGCCCCAGCGAGGCGCCCGGCCCCGCGGCCGATTCCTCGGGGATCGGCTCGCCCGAGCGGTCGCGCACCACCACCGTCCCCGCCGCCAGGTCGCCCACGCGCTTGGTGAGGGGGTGGAACATCATGAACGCCCCGCCCACGATCCACGACGGCGCCGGCTGGATGTCCACCAGGCGCAGCAGGTTGCGCACGGCCGCCCCCTGCGTGGTCACGGGGAAGCCGCCGTCGTGCACCACGCGGATCCCCAGGCGGCGCTTCCCCGGCGTCTGCCCGTCGCGGAAGCCCTCGAACCAGACGAAGTACCCCCAGGTCATCACGAACCACGCGGCCACGGCCAGCGCCGCCCCCATCCCCATCCCCCACTGCGACCCGGAGAGCGCCCCCGTCACCAGCAGCCCCACCACCAGCGCCAGCTGCACCGCGGTGAGGATGACGAAGTCGAGGAGGAGCGCGGTGAAGCGCGAGCCCAGGTCCGCCAGCTCGTAGCCGATGGCCACGTGCTCGGGGGTCTCGACGTCGACCTGGCGGTCGGCGATGGCGTACGCGGTGCCCTGTGCCATGGCGGGTTCGCTGCGGGAAGGCCGGCGAGGAGGCTGCGGCGGAGGGAGAATCTACGTAGATTCGGCAGGATGAGCGAGGACCTCCTGCACCCCGAAGCCCCGGGCGTCACCCGCATCGACCTGCGCTGGCGCGGCTGGCCCGGGCGCATCGCCGCCTACCTGGTGCGCGACGGCGGCGACCTGGCGCTGGTGGACACCGGCCCCGGGAGCACCCTGGACACCCTGCTGGCCGGCATCCGCGCCGCCGGGCACGATCCCGCGGCGCTCACCCACCTGGTGCTCACCCACATCCACCTGGATCACGCCGGCGCGGCGGGCGCCCTGGCCCGGCTGGCCCCGCGCGCCCGGGTGTACGTCCACCCCGTCGGCGCGCCCCACCTGGTGGACCCCTCGCGCCTCCTGGCCAGCGCCGGCACCCTCTTCGGCGACCGGATGGACGAGCTCTGGGGGGAGATGCACCCCGTCCCCGCCGAGCGAGTGGTGGCCGTGGACGACGGGTCCGAGCTCCGCGTGGGCGGGCGGGTGCTGCGCGCGGTGGAGACCCCCGGCCACGCCTGGCACCACCACGCCTGGCACGCGCCCGACGACGCCCTGGTCTTCACCGGCGACGTGGCCGGCATCCGCCTGGGGCCGATCCGCTACGTGCGCCCCCTCCTCCCCCCGCCCGACATCGACGCCGAGCGCTGGCTGGCAAGCCTGGAGCGCCTCCGCGCCCTCCGCCCCCGCCGCCTCCTCCTGGCCCACTTCGGCGGGAGCGACGAGCCCGGATGGCACCTGGACGACCTGGCCGGGCGCCTGGAGGCGTACACCACCTGGGCGGCGGAGCTGATGGCGTTCGGCACCGACGCCGAGCGCCTGGCCGGCGCCCTCCGCCGCCGGTGCGAGGCCGAGGTGCGCGCGGCGGGCGGCACCCCCGAGCTGGCCCGCGCCTACGAGGACGCCGTGCCCTACGACCAGATGGCCGCCGGCCTCCACCGCTACCTGCGCACCCGCGCCGCCCGCCGGGCCGCCGGCGGGCGCTGAGCCCGCCGACCCTTGCGCGCTCCCGCCCGTGCACGGATCGTGCAGCGAAAACGGGGAGCGGCACGGCCGCCGCCGGGCCGCGGGGAGGGGGTCGCAAGTTGTTTCCAGACAGCTTTTTGCGCGAGGAGCCGGCGATGCGCGCGCCGGGTGGACAGACGGACCCGCGGTCGCGTATCTTGGCGGTGCTTGACTTTGGCCGGGGCGCCGCGCAAGTTGGGGACCCTTGCAGCCGGCGGAAGCATTCCCGTCCCGAAGCAGCGGCCCCCGCTCCGTCATGCGCGCTCGAGCGGCGCGTGGCGGAGTTTCGATCTGACGTTCGCTTGACGGGTCAGAATCGGCGCCGGCCGTTCGTTTCGTGGGGTGGAGCCCGGATCCCGCCCGGGTCCCGCCGCGCCATGCAGGGGCGCACTCGTGTTCACCGGCGGAGGACGGAATGTTCAACAAGCTGGTAGCCTCGACGGGACGGAAGAAGAGCTTCTGGTCACCGACCACCATCATCGTCTCGGTGATCATCCACGTCCTGCTCGGCGCCGGGGCGTACGCGGCGAACCTCGGCTACGAGAAGAACAAGGCCAAGAAGGACGAGCTCGTCGACTTCATCGAGCTCGAAGAGGAGAAGCCGAAGGAGCCCGAGCCGCCCAAGCCCGAGGAGCCGCCTCCGCCCGAGCCGGAGCCCGAGGCGCCGCCCCCGGTGGTGAAGGGCTTCCAGGAGCTGATCCCGCCCGAGGAGCCGCCCGCCGTCATCCCGGACGTCAACCCCGACCAGACCGCCACCAAGGCGGAGGACTTCTCGGGGCTCGGCAAGGCCGGCGGCGTGGCCGAGGGGGTGGACAACGGCGTGGCCCAGGACGTCTCGGACCGCGAGGCCGCCCCCGACGAGGGCACCTACGAGCTCTCCGCGGTGGAGGAGATCCCTTCGCTCTCCAACCGCAGCGAGGTGCAGCGGCAGGTGGAGCGGAACTATCCGCCCCTCCTGCGCGACGCCGGCGTCACCGGCTCGGCGACCCTGCGCATGCGCGTGAACGAGGACGGCCGGGTGGACGCCGAGAGCATCACGGTGGAGAGCGCCACCCACGACCAGTTCGGCGAGGCCGCCAAGAAGGCCGTGCAGCGGATGCGCTTCCGCCCCGCCAAGGTGGGCGGCCGCCCGGTGAAGGTGTGGGTCACCCTCCCCATCGAGTTCGGCCTGAGCACGTAGCCCAGCCGCAGCCGGCGCCGCCCGAGGGGGCGGCGCCGGGCAGCCGGCCGGCGGCCGCGGGGGGCGGTCCGGCGGCCGGGACGTCCGATCAACTTCCCAGGGAGCGCGGAGCGCGCGGAGGAGAAGCCGAGCAATGAATTTCTCGATCGCTGAGATCTGGAACGACACCGGGGCGGTCAACCGGGGCATCGTGATCCTGCTCATCCTGATGAGCGTGATCTCGCTGGCGGTGGCCGTCGCCAAGTGGCTGCGCTTCCGCCAGATGGCCCGGGCGACGCGCGCGTTCGCCCCCCAGTTCTCCCAGGCGCTGGAGAGCGACAACATCCCCGAGGCGCTCGCGACGGCCGACCAGTACCCCAAGTCGCACGTGGCCCGCGTGCTCGGCGAGTCGCTGCGCGAGGTGGCCCCGCTCCTCGACGACCCCCGCGCCGCCGGCGCGGCCATCGTCTCGGCCGAGCGCTCGGTGGAGCGCGAGCAGATCCTGCTGGCCAACGAGCTCAAGTCCGGGCTCGGGCTGCTGGCCACCATCGGCGCCACCGCGCCCTTCGTGGGGCTGCTCGGCACCACGCTCGGCATCGTGAACGCCTTCATGAGCATGGGCGACCAGGGCGCCGGCCTGGAGGCCGTCTCCACCGGCATCGCCGAGGCGCTGATCGCCACCGCCATCGGCCTGATCGCGGCGATCCCGGCGGTGTGGCTCTACAACTACTTCACCGCCCGGCTCGACACCCTCTTCTCCGAGCTGGCCTACGCCGGCCGCGAGATGATCGACTGGATGATGACGCGCCAGGCCCGCCGCGAGCTCGAGTCCTCGGGCGGACGGTCGGCCTCGTTCGGAGACTAGCATGTCATTCGGCAAGCTGGGCACGGGGGCCTCCTTCGGCGGCTCCCCCCTCCCCAAGATGGCCGGCTTCGAGTCGGACGTGAACGCCGACATCAACGTCACGCCGATGATCGACGTGATGCTGGTGCTCCTCATCATCTTCATGGTGGTGACGCCGGCGCTGGCCGGGTACAAGGCGGACCTCCCCAACGTGCGGCACTCGGCCCCCGAGAAGGAGGACCGGGTGACGCTGGGGATCGACGCGCAGGGGAAGTTCTACGTGGAGAGCGACAAGGGGGCGAAGGAGTTCACTGCCCAGCAGCTCACCAAGGCCCTGCTCGACGAGTACGCCCGGCGCCCGGACGACCACATCCTGTACCTGAAGGCGGACGAGAACGTGGGCTACGACAAGGTGCTCACGGCCATCGACGCGGCCCGCAACGCCGGCGTGCGGAAGATCGGCGCCATCACCGAGACGCCCGCGGGCACCCCGCGCCGCGACTGAAGGAGGGTACTGCCGATGTCGATGGGAGTTGGCGGCAAGAGGGGCGGCGCCATGAACGAGATCAACATGACGCCGATGATCGACGTGCTGCTGGTGCTGCTCATCATCTTCATGGTGGTGCAGCAGGGGCTGCAGCGCGGCCTGGCGGTGCAGGTGCCGCCCCCGAAGGACAAGCAGGAGGTCGCCCAGAAGGAGCCCGACCCGGACCAGATCGTGCTCATGATCGACGAGAAGGGCGCCTACACCATCAACCGGCAGCCCGTCGCCGAGGCCGACCTGGAGACGAAGCTCAAGGAGATCTACACCGGCCGCCCGCGCAAGGTGATCTTCGTGAAGGGCGAGGAGAACCTCACCTACGGGCAGGTGGTCCGCGCCATCGACGCCTCGCGCGGCGCCGGCGTGGAGGTGGTGGGGCTGGTGCCCCGGCCGGACGTGGGTCCCGCCACCGTGGTCCCGGCCCCGTAGCAGCGGGCGCACGCCGGTCCGGCAGCGCAGCGGCCGCGTCGCCCCAGGGCGGTGCGGCCGTTTTGCGTCCGGCCCCGCCGCCGGAGTGAGGTTGCGCGGCGGCGGCGGGGGCGCGTAGCTTCCCCGCCGCCGGCTCCGGACGGACGGCCCCTCTCCACACCTTCCCCTCTCCCCCACATGCACCAGCTCTTCCGCAGGAAGCCGATCGGCGAGCTGCTGGACGAACGCGACCACCCGAACGCGCTGCGGCGCGCCCTGGGCGCGGGCGACCTCGTGATGCTGGCCATCGGCGCGGTGATCGGCGCGGGGATCTTCTCCTCCATCGGCACCGCCGCGGCCGGCGAGATCAACCCCGACGGCTCGGTGGTGCGCTACGGCGCGGGCCCTGCGCTCGTCTTCTCCTTCCTCCTGCTGGGCGGGGTGTGCGCGCTGGCGGCGCTCTGCTACGCGGAGCTGGCCTCCATGATCCCCCAGGCGGGGAGCGCCTACGCCTACTCCTACGCCACGCTCGGCGAGCTGGTGGCCTGGATCATCGGCTGGGACTTGATCCTGGAGTACGCGGTGGGGAACATCGCCGTGGCGGTGGCCTGGGGCGGCTACTTCAACTCCCTCCTCACCGGCTTCGGCATCGACCTCCCCGACTGGCTGACCCACGGGTGGCGCGCGGTGGCCCGGAGCTCGGACCCCGAGGTGCGGGCCCTGCTGGAGACGGCGCCCCATATCGGCCCGATCCCGGTGCTGATCAACGTCCCCGCCTTCCTCATCGTGGCGGCCATCACCTGGCTGCTGCTGCGGGGGGTGCGCGAGAGCGCGCGGGCCAACAACATCATGGTGGTGGTGAAGCTGCTGGTGCTGGGGCTCTTCGTGGTGGCCGGCGCCACGCACATCGACCCCGCCAACTACGAGCCCTTCGCCCCCAACGGGTGGCGGGGGATCCACCAGGGCGCGGCGATCGTCTTCTTCGCCTACATCGGCTTCGACGCCATCTCCACCGCGGCCGAGGAGACGCACAACCCCCAGCGCAACCTGCCGATCGGCATCCTGGGCGGGCTGGCGATCTGCACCGTCATCTACGTCATCGTGGGGATCGTGGCCACCGGGCTGGTGCCCTACCAGGAGCTGCGGTCGGCGGACCCGCTGGCCCGCGCGCTGGAAGTGGCGGGGCTGCAGACGGCGAGCTGGATCGTGGCCTTCGGGGCGGTGGTCTCGCTGACGGCGGTGCTGCTGGTGTTCCAGTACGGGCAGCCGCGCATCTTCTACGCGATGGCGCGCGACGGGCTGCTGCCGAAGTGGGCGGCCAAGGTGCACGGGAAGTCGCGCGTGCCCTACGTCACCACCCTGGCCACGGGGCTCGTGGTGGCGGTGGGGGCGCTCTTCGCCGACGAGAACGAGATCTACGACCTCACCAACATCGGCACCCTCTCGGCGTTCGCCATCGTCTGCATCGGGGTGCTGGTGCTGCGCATCCTGGACCCGCACCGGCCGCGCCCCTTCCGGGTGCCGTTCGTGTGGGGGGTGTCGCTGGTGGGAGCGGCGGCGTGCATCTACACCATGGCCGGGCTCCCGGCCACGGCGTGGGAGCGCTTCGGCATCTGGCTGGCGCTGGGGCTGGCCATCTACTTCCTCTACGGCTACCGCCGGAGCCACCTGCGCGACCGCCCCGGCGCGGGCGAGCCCGGGGCGCCCCCGTCGTAGGGGACGGGGAACCGGGGAAACGAGGAGGGGCGGCGGCCTGCACGGCCGCCGCCCCTCGCTTCGTCACGCCCGCCGGCGCTCGGCCCGGGGCGCCTCGTCCGCCGCCACCGCGGGCGGCGGCGGGGGCCCGGCCATTTCCGGGGGATCGTCGCCGGGCTCGTCCGGGCCGCAGATCCACTCCGGCGCCTGGCCGCTGTCGTCGCCGGGGTCCAGCGGGTCGTGGGTCACCGGGCGGTGCTCCTCCACCTCGCGGGGGAAGAGGAGCGACGCCACCACCGAGCCGCCCAGCACCCCCGCCACCACCCCCAGCGAGAGGAGGGTCGGCACCTCGATGTGAAGGGCGGTGGCGAGCATCTTCAGCCCGATGAAGACCAGCACCACCGAGAGGCCGAGCTTGAGGTAGTGGAACTTGTCGATCACCCCCGCCAGCAGGAAGTAGAGCGAGCGCAGACAGAGGATGGCGAAGACGTTGGAGGTGAAGACCAGGAACGGGTCGCGCGTCACCGCGAAGATGGCCGGGATGGAGTCCACGGCGAAGACCAGGTCCGTCGTCTCCACCAGCACCAGCACCACGAAGAGCGGGGTGGCCGCCCGCCGCACCTGGCCGCCCACCGTCTGCCGGGTGAAGAAGTGCTGCCCGTCGTAGTTGGCGGTCACCGGGAGGAAGCGGCGGATGAGCTTGAGCGCCGGGTTGGCCTCGGGCTCGATGTCCAGCTCGTCCTGGGTGGCCATGCGGATGCCGGTGAACACCAGGAAGGCGCCGAAGACGTAGATGATCCAGTGGAAGCGCTCGATGAGGAGGGCGCCCGCCCCGATCATGGCGCCGCGCATGACCAGCGCCCCCAGCACGCCCCAGAACAGCACCCGGTGCTGGTACTTGGGGGGGACCTTGAAGTAGGAGAAGATCAGGACGAAGACGAAGATGTTGTCGACGGAGAGCGCCAGCTCCAGGATGTAGCCGAGGAGGAACACCAGCGCGTCGTCCCGCCCGCCCACGTCGACCGGGAGCACCCGCCAGGCGATGCCGGCAGCGAAGGCCATGGCGAGCACCGCGGTGAGGGCGCTCCAGCGGGCGGCCTCCTTCATGGAGATGACGTGCGCCTTCCGGTTGAAGACGCCCAGGTCCACGGCCAGCATCGCCAGCACGAAGATCAGGAATCCCACCCACGGCCACACCGATTCCGGCAAGAGCCCTCCCCCTGTCTGCGGTTGCGCCCCCGGGGCAAACGAAAGGGGCGAGACGCCTCGTCCGGGCGGGCCCCCGCACGCGGAGGCCGGCCCTGAACGAAGGTCTCGCCCTGACGGGGCGCGCCGTGCGCCCGTCGTCCCGGCCGGACCGTGCGGCGCATGCGCCGCAGTCTTGACGATCCGGCCGCCGGGTGTCTCCCCGGTACGCTACTCCCCTTCGGATAAGTACGTGGGAAGCTACACAGCAAACTCCACGCCGTCAAACCCCTCGGTCAGCCGCCGCCCACCAGCTCGGCGGTGGCCGTGGTGCCGCCCATCTCCGGCGAGGAGCTCCGCGCCTTCAGCACGCGGTGCGGGGCCGCGCGCTCGATCCACACCGTGGACCCGCCGGCGCCCGAGACGGGGGCGATCTCCACCCGGAACGCCTCGGCGGTGGCGCCCGGCACCACCACCGTCTCCACCCCCTTCACCTCCAGCCGGTGCCGGGCCGTGCGCGCGCCCAGCAGGTCGAAGGTGCGCAGCGGGGCGGTGTACCCCGGGGCCAGCGGGAGGGTGGAGACGGCCAGGTAGAGCGTCATCCCGTCCATCAGCAGCGCCCCGTCCTCCTTGGCGCTGATCGGCATCGTCTCGCCGCCCATCTGCATGCTCCCCTTCACCGCGCCGTCCGGCGCGAAGGCCAGCTCCACCGCCACCGGCCCCTGGCGCACGCTCCGCCGCACGGGGAGGAGGGTGGCCCGGTCCAGGAACACGCTGTCGAGCGCGGCGCCGATGGCGGTGGACTCGGTCTGCTCCACCACCACCCACACCGGCTTCCCCTCCCACTCCCCCGCGGTGAGGGCGGTGGTGGAGGTGAGCTCGATGGTCTGGGCGCCGCCGCCCACCACCATCGTCTGCTTGTAGCGCGCGGTGACGGGGCGGATGGCCGCGCCCGAGAAGGCGGGCATGGGGCCCTCGGCCTCCACCGGGGGCTTCAGCGTGAGCGTGTCCACGTCCACGGTGAGGAGCGCCAGCCGCTCGCCCACCTCGGGGGTGGTGCCCTCCTGCTGCCGCCCGCCCAGGTGCCGGGCCAGGAAGGGCTCGATGGCCGCCACCATGGCCAGCCGGTTCTCGCGCCGGGCGAAGCCGTGCCCCTCGTCGGGGGCCACCACGTACTCCACCGGGCGCCCCAGGTCGCGCAGCGCCACCACGATCTGGTCCGACTCGGCCTTGTTCACCCGCGGGTCGTTCGCGCCCTGGATCACCAGCAGCGGCGCGCGGATGCTGGTGGCCGAGAAGAGGGGCGACTGCGCCTTCATCCGCTCCACGTCCGCCGGGTCGTCCAGGCTCCCCAGGCGCAGGTCGAAGAGGCGCTTGATCGGGGCCCAGTACGGCGGGATCGACTGCAGCAGGGTGACCAGGTTGGAGGGGCCCACGATGGAGACGCCCGCCGCGTAGAGCTCCGGGGTGAAGGCCACCCCCGCCAGCGTGGCGTAGCCGCCGTACGAGCCGCCCATGATCCCCACGCGCCTGGGGTCGGCGATCCCCTGCTCCACCAGCCAGCGCACCCCGTCGGAGAGGTCGTGCTGCATGGCGCCGGT
Source organism: Longimicrobiaceae bacterium (assembly GCA_036277195.1). Lineage (GTDB taxonomy): Bacteria > Gemmatimonadota > Gemmatimonadetes > Longimicrobiales > Longimicrobiaceae > Longimicrobium. Next base: position 10,738 of record DASUNK010000566.1, read on the forward strand.
GCCCCACCCGTCGTTGCCCAGGTCCAGGAAGCGGGCGCCGTAGCCGGTGGAGCCGCGGAAGTTGGGCTGGAGCACGGCGTAGCCGCGGTTGGCCAGGAGCTGGGAGAGGGGGTCGTACCCCCAGTAGTCGCGCGCCCAGGGGCCGCCGTGCGGCAGGATGATGGCGGGGAGGCTCCGCGGCTCCACCCCTTTGGGGAGGGTGAGGTAGGCGGGGACCTCCACCCCGTCGCGCGCCCGGTAGCGCACCGGGCGCATCCCGGCCAGGTGCTGGGTGGGGAGGTTGGGATAGGGGCGGTAGAGGAGCTCCACCCGGCCGCTGGCGCGGTCGTAGAGGTAGGTGGCGCCCGGGTCCACGTCCGAGGTCACGGAGACGACGTGCAGCCGGTCGTCGCGGGTGGCGGCGCCGAAGTAGACGTCGCCGTCGCCCACCGCGCGGCGCACCGTCTCGTAGTCGCGGGCGGTCTGCGGGTCGCGCGGGTACACGCGCAGCCGGTCGCCCACGTAGAAGGTGGCGGTCAGCTCGTCGGTGGCGTTGGAGAAGGCGGCGCCGCCGAAGTCCACCTGCCGCTCCGGGTCGCTCTCCACCCGCTCCTGGCGGCCGCTCTCCAGGTCGTGCAGCACCAGCTCGGTCAGGTCCTCGCCGGGGCGGGTAGTCACCAGGTAGACCCGGCGCCCATCCTTGTGGAAGCGCGCCGGCCCGCAGCTGCGGTCGATGCCGCAGGGGAGGGTGACCACCGGGGTGAGCCGCTCGCCCTCCACGCGCAGGACCTCGCTGTTGCCGTCGGCGGCCATGCGCGTCCCCAGGCGGAGGTTGCCGTCCAGGTCCGCCGTCCAGGCCAGCACGTTGGCGTCGTTGCGGATCACCGGCGTGCGCGCGCCGGTGAGCAGGCTGACGCGGTAGACGTCGTGCTTGGCGGGGTCGCGGTCGTTGAGCGCCACCAGGATGGCGTCGGGCGCCTTCTCGGGGACCGAGACGATCTGCGCCTGCACGTTGCCGTACGGGGTCAGGTCGCGAGCCGGGGGGATGCCGGTGGCGCCCTCGGCGGAGGCGCCAGGGTCCACGGCGTAGACGTGGAAGTTCTCGTTGCCGCCCTTGTCCTGCACGTAGAGGACGTAGCGCCCGTCCCGGCTCCAGAAGTAGCCGGTGACGGGGCGGGTGGAGTCGGCGGTGAGGGGGCGGGCGGCGGCGAAGGGCTCCTCGCGCCCCTTCACCCAGACGTTCATCTGCCCGCGGTGGGGCTTGATGAAGGAGATGAACCGCCCGTCGGGCGACACCTGGGCGCCGGCGAGCTCCGGGTCGCCGAAGAGGATTTCGCGGTCGATGAGCGGGGGGAGCTGGGCGAGGGCGGGAGCGGGGAGCGCCGCGCCCACGCCGGCGGCGAACGCCAGTGCCGCGATCGCACGGAAGATCCTTCGCATGGCTTTCTCCAGGGGTGATGGGTGGAGGGCGGGGAGCTGCCCGCGATCACAACGGACGGACGCCGCTTCGAGATTCGGCGGCCCTGGAGGAGAGGAGGCGCGCGGCCGCCGGGGTGTTCGAAGTCGCCGGTGCCTCAGGGCGGCGACAGCTCCCGGAGCGTGAGTCGGGTCCAGCGGACGGCCTGCTCCCGTAGCGCGGGCTCGACCGCGATTCCCTCCAGCCGCTCGACGAGCGTGTCACCCGAGATCAGGTCCTCCGCGAGCAGCAGGCGCACGAAATCGCGGTCCTTCGCGCGGTAGGCGATCAGCTTGCTCGCGGCGAGGTCGTGCGCCTCCACGCACCAGCCGGTGTTGCCGCGCGTGTACACCGGGTGCCGGACCGCATGCACGCGCACCTCCCAGCCGAGCGGGAGCTTCGCCGTCTCGATCGGCACACCATGAACGTAGAAGCCGTGCGTGCGGTGGAACAGGGAGCCTTCGCCGAGCGCGCCGTCGATGCGGTCGACCCGCTCGGGATGGTTCACGGGAGCGATGTCGGCCTCGAACGACCGGCGCAGACCGTTCGGCGCGTCCGGGAACTGCCCCAGGATCGCCTGCGAGCCGAACACCCATACCTCCGTGTCGTCCGCCACGTCGCAGGCGGCGCGGATCGCGTGCTCGAGCTGGTCCCGGGTCATACGGTCTCGCTCGCTTCCCGCTCCTCGGACAGGACCGTCTCACGCTCCGCGTCGGTGAGCACCGCCCAGAACGGTGACGACTGGCGGAGGCGGGTCGCCCGCTCGCCGTCGGCGGCCAGGAAGTTCCGCAGCCGGACAGGCGACATCGACTGCAGGATGCGGCGCCACTCCAGCAATTCCTTGCGCTCGCCTCCGGTGGTGCGGCTGAGGCGGTCTTCGACGTGCTCCCGCGCCCTCGGCACCAGTGAAGGCTCCGCCAGCAGCAGGTCCGCGATCCGCCGTCCGTGTTCGCGGGAACGCCGGTCCAGGTCGGTGTGGTCCCGTACCCTACTTTTCGTCGGGACCCACGGCGACGGGCCCCACACGAGCAGGAGCGTCGACGGTGCCCGTATCTCCATCTCCGCCCTAGTGAATCCCTGTACTTCGATGGTCACGTCGAACCGGCGCTCGACCGCAACGAGCCTGTCGCGGATCGCTTCCGCGATGGCTTCCAGGTCGCGGCTGCCGGCCAGAACCTTCAGGAGCAGCGGCTCCCCGAGATCATCCGCTCCATCCGCGACCGGGCCCTCGACCCACACGGCACCCGGTAGCACTCGGAGGTTTTCAACCACTTCTCGCAATGCCTGGAGTAGACCGCCGAAGCGCTCTTCCTCCGCAGCATAGAGCGCGCGGACGGCCGGCGCGAGGGGGTGCTCCTCGCGCAGCTCCACCTGCTGCGTCGGACCCGCGCCGACCCGCTCCACGATCCCCATTTCGAGCAACCGGTCCACCGCCTTGGCGGCGCCCTGCGGCGTCAAGCGGGCACGTCGCGCCAGCTCGCCACGCGACAGTGGCGAGCGGGCGTGCACCAGCGCGCGGAGCAGGCGCACATTGGCTTCCGTCCCGAAGATCCGGTTCAGTGGAGCACGGAGGGCGCTCTGGCTCTGGTCGATCCGTCGCATGAAACTATAGTTACAATATTTTAACTATAGATACAAGGGGATGAAAACGGCCCTCCTACGCTTCGATGGTAATCTTGATGTTTGACGGGTCGACTCCCAGCGACTGGGCTAACAGCCTCTTCGCCTCGCTGATGGTGAGCGGCTTCTCGTCCCGAACTCCCCCTTTCGTCTCAGGGACGACGATCTCTTCCTCTCCCTCTCCGTCCTCCGAGCTGCGTGGATCTCCCACCCCCGCCAGGTCCTGCGGGTGCAGGGGAACCCGGGCGATGGCGGGATGGTCGAGCCCGGCCCCTGCACCGACCTGACTCACCGGCTCGTCGGCATCGTTCGAATAGAGCGATAGCCACACGCCACGCCCGAGGGGGAGCGAGTGGCCCGCCGCCTTGCGGGCCCTGTACGCCCGGTCGAAGCGCTCCCGCATCTCATCCCCGTCGATCAGGTGAACCTGCGCGAACTGGGGATTATCGGGATCATCGACGGAGACCGCCACCACCACGTCAACCTCCGAGAGCGTCGCCCACGCGCGATCATCCTTGGTGCGGGGAAACGCGATCCAGGTGTCCTGCGTCGTCCTGATCGAGACCTTCTTGGTCTCGTCTCCCTTTGTGATCTGCCGGACGCTCGATTTCCCGGCGCGGGGGATCTTCCTCACCTTCCAGCCTTCTTTCTCAAGCGTCTCGACGCCGACCTGAAAAAGCCGCCTCCTCAGAGGGCCCTTTCCCGGGTTGCCGTAGATGTTCGTCATTCTCTTCTCCATTGTGGTTAGAAAGAGTTGCGGACCTCCCAATGAACATAATCCTTCGCCACCACTTTGTCAAGCCTCTTTTATCTCTCCCGCAGTTAGTCCTGTCGTTGTCCGTACTGGCCAAGGTTTGTCTTGAGTTCTTCTTCCGTACGTGGTAGCACGAAAAAGGCGGCGCCCTCGTTCGAGAGCGCCATCTTGGAGAGACTCACCAACGGCCGTCGCCAGCAGAGCTACCTGAGCAGGTTCTTGGCGATGGTCTGCAGCTGTTCGAAGAGGCTGGAGCGGAGCTTTCCGGGCTAACTACTCCGTTGCGAACCGAACTACCGGCAACTCACGCCGAGGAGGTCCAGGAGAAAGCATCGCCACCGAGTTCCAGGGCCTCGAGCAACTCGGCTCGTGCGGCTTCGGCATCATCACCGGGATCCGCATGGACTTCGGTGCCCCGGTCAGGACTCCCGGAATGGCGGAGCAAGCCCAACTGCCGTCCCGAGCGGAGACGGATGGCAGCGGCCTCGTAGGAATCGAGATTATCATGCCCCGCGTAGAATTTCAGCGAATACTGCTCCTCGAGTTCCTCAGGAGCGGACCGAAGCACTGCGATCACCTCACCAT
>DASUNK010000567.1:0-3400 GCA_036277195.1 Longimicrobiaceae bacterium
GCCTGCACGGCGGGCACGTCCTCCGGATCGCGCTCCAGCAGCCGCCGCCGCGCCGCGAGGGTGGCCGAGTCCTCGCGCGGCTCGTCGGCCGTCTTCCACACCACCACCCGCGAGGGGGCGGGCGGGGCGCCGCGCAGCACCACGGCCATATGCGCGCCGTCCGGCGAGACGGCGGGGTCGCCCGTGCCCCAGGCCAGCCGCTGCACCGTATCGCCCTCCACCACCCCACCGGCTTCCGCCAGCACCTCGCGCGCCTCCAGCGCCCGCGCCGTCACCTCCACCGTGAAGAGCCCGTACAGCTGTTGCGGGCTGCCGCCGTACACCCCCGCGAACGCCTCGGCGAAGGCGCGCGGCTGCCGCGCGCTCAGCCGCCGCCACAGGTGCACCAGGCTCTCCTCGCCGCGGCGCGCCGCCAGCCACTCCAGGAACGCGCTCCCCGCCTGGTACGCCATGGAGCCGCCCAGAAAGCCGCCGGTGGCGTTCAGCTGCTCGTAGGTGGGGAGCCGCCCCTCCAGCGCCCACTGCCGCAGCATGGCGGCGCGGAGCACGCCGTGCGGGCGCCCGCTCCCGGTGAGCTTCCCCTCCACCCAGGTGGCGTATCCCTCGCGCACCCAGCGCGGCGTGCGGTTGGAGACGGGGCCGATCTTCACCGGAAGGAGCCGGGTGATCAGGCGCTGCCGCGGGTTGCGCGTGGGGCGGGTGAGATGGGCCACGTGGGCGAACTCGTGCACCACCAGCTGCTCCGCGAAGCCGCGGTTGCTCCCGATCTGCGAGCGCGGGTCCGGGGGCGTGGGCCAGAGCGCGATGGCCGGCGCGTCGAGGAAGGAGAAGGCGAAGCCGTTGCTCTGGTTGGAGGGGTCCTCCACCACCACCGTCACCCGGCGGCCGGGCGCGTACCCCACCAGGGCGGAGACCTCCTGGTGCACCGCCTCCAGCCGCGACACCACGTCGAGCGTCCACGCCGACATGGCGGCGGGGAAGTGCACCTCGAAGTGCTCGGTGCGGACGGTGCGCCACTCCAGGAAGGGGCGGGTGAAGACCTGCGCCGCCGCGGCGCCCGGGGCGGCGAGGGCGGCGGCCAGGAGGAGGGCGGAGAGGAGACGCCGGGTCATGGGGCTGCTGCCGGAGAGTGCGCGTCGGGCCGGGGGAAACGAATGATAGCGGGAGAGCGGGGCGAAACGACAGGCTGGTGCGCGCCTTGCGGCGCCCGCCGGGGCCCGCCATCCACGGCCACCCGCACGGGAGGGAGATCATGGCCGCAGCCCAGGAAGCCTACTGCGTCAAGTGCAGGGCCAAGCGCGAGATCCGCAACGCGCGCGAGGAGACGACCAGCAGCGGCCGGCGCGCGCTGAAGGGGGAGTGCGCCGTCTGCGGCACCAAGATCACCCGCTTCCTCCCCTCGAAGTAGCCAGCCGGGGGTGCGCTCCGGCGCGTCTGCCCGTACTCTTCTGGGGCGGCCGCGCCGGCCGCCGTCCGTCATACCCTTCTACCCGTGAGGTCGAGTTGCGAAGCTCCTGGCTCCTCTGCGCCGCCCTGCTCGCGGCGGTGGCTCCCCTGGGGCCGCTCCAGGCCCAGACCCCCGACGAGCAGGCGGTGCGCGCCGTGGTCGACCGGATGTTCGACGGCATGCGCCGCGGCGACAGCGTGGCAGTCCGCTCCGTCTTCCACCCGCAGGCGCGGCTGCAGACCACCGCCGTGCGCGATGGCCGGCTCATGGTCCGCGAGGACTCGATCAGCGCCTTCGTGCGCGCGGTGGGGACGCCGCACGAACAGGTGTTTGACGAGCGGATCTCCAACGTGGTGATCCACATCGACGGGCCGCTGGCGCTGGCGTGGATGGACTACTCCTTCCACCTGGGAGACCGCTTCAGCCACTGCGGCGTGAACCTCTTCCAGCTCGTGCGCTCCCCGGGCGAGGACTGGAAGGTGCTCAGCATCATCGACACCCGCCGCCGCGAGGGGTGCCCGGGCGCCGGCTGAGGCCGTGAGCACCCCGTACGAGAGCGCGGACCTGCTGCTCCGGCTCTACGGCCTGCGCACGGAGCCGGAGATGCGGGCGGCGCGCGACTGGTTCTTCACCCGCTTCCACCCGCAGAGCGCCGCCGAGGTCTTCGCCGTGTGGATGGGGACGGAGAGCGCGCCCTACCGCATGGTGACCACCTACTGGGAGATGGCCGCCTCGCTGGTGCGCCACGGCGCCATCGACGAGGCCATGTTCCACGCGGCGAACACGGAGTACGTGGGCGTGATCGCCAAGCTGGGCCCCTACCTGGCGGAGCTGCGGGAGCGGTCGGGCACGCCGGACTACCTGGCGCAGCTGGAGGCGCTGGTGACTGCGATGCCCGACGCGGAGGCGCGGCTCACCGCCATGCGCCGGTACATGCGCCACAAGGCATCGCAGCACGCGGCTCCTGCCGCCGAGCCGGGCGCGTGATCCACCCACGTGAGAGGAGGAGACGGTGGTCACCCTGATCTCACGGTGGAAGCTGCGCGACGGATGCCCGCCGGAGCTGGCCGACACCCTCCGGCAGCTGGCCGCCGTCGTGCAGGCCCAGGAGCCCGGGACGCTGGCGTACGTGGTCCATCTCGGGGCACCCGACCCTCTCGCCGCGGATGGCGCGCCGCGGCAGCCGCCGGCGCCGCCGTACGCTCCCGCGCAGCAGACCGAAGTGGTGTTCGTGGAGATGTACCGCGACGCGGAAGCGTTCAGCGCGCACCTCGCGGGGGATGCGTTCAAGGGGTTCGTCTCCCGGAACCTCCAGCACTTCTACGAAGACCCGGAGACGCCCGGCCGGCCGAACGCGGTTACCGTCTTCCTCGAGCGCGAGTCCGCCTTCATCCGCCCCGACGCGGGCTGAGGAGACCGGGGGTTGCGGGCTTGCTCACCTGGACGCATTTTCCTTCCAGATGAGCAGAAAGGGAGGGGTGCGATGATCAATGCGCGGCAGGTAGCCCGGATCCTCGGCGGCAGGCGGGTGCTAAAGCGGGAGGTCCGCTCGCTCGGAGACCTCCAGGAGGTAGTCGCGGACGGATTGCCGGTGGGGGCGCTGGACGAGGCGGTCGCCTACGTGGGCGCGACGCGGAAGGAAGCCGAGCAGCTGAAGGACCTGCTCGTGCCGCGCGCCACCCGCGGCCGCCGCCGCGCGGCGCTCAAGCCGGCGGAGAGTGAGCGCGTGGAGCGCCTGGCCCGGGTGATGGCGCTGGCGGAGCAGGTGTGGGAAGACAGGAACGATGCACGTGCGTTCCTCACCGCGGCGCACCCCCTGCTCGACGGCCGCGCGCCGCTGGAGCTCGCACGCACCGAGCTTGGCGCCCGGCAGGTAGAAGAGCTCCTCTGGAAGCTGGAATACAGCCTTCCCGCCTGAGCCCGCTCGTGAGCCTGGTCGCCTACCGCGTCTGC